>JBGPNU010000133.1:0-8448 GCA_041487675.1 Binatus sp. (SeqCode) | reverse complement strand
TGCTTGATCCCGAGCGGCGGTTGGCGACGACGCAAGTGATCGTCGAGAAGTGCCGCATCTATGCGGCCGGACTCGTGCGACGAGGCAGAATCGACCAGGCGCGACTTTACCAGTGGGTCGCTGACCAAGCGGGAGGCTGGCAAACCCGTGCGGTTCCTGAAATCAGATGCGCGGTTGAATCGATGCGAGCTATGCTTCGCGTCGATGCGACGCATGTTCCGCGAGATTCCCCATGAACGCTGACGAGATCGACGCGGAGATTCGTATTATGGCGGGGCAGCGACGGCTGCCCCCCGCGCATCTCGAACGATGGCTCGCGCTTGATGAAGCATCGCGCGGCGCGTTGTTGGCGCTAGCGCGGAAGCTCGGGCTTAGAACCGGACAACTGGTGAGCGCGCTTGAATTGCTCGAGGAAATAGCATTGCGCGAGCGAATTACAGTAGCCGAGGTTCTTGGCCGCGATGAGATTCGCGCAGTCGCCGATGCTCCCGGCTCCGGGCCGGCGCGTGCGAGCGCGTTTATCGAAGCGCTCAGACAGATTCGACTTCCCAGACTCAAGAAAATGCAGGAGCGGCTGCGCGCTGAGATAGCGGCGCTCAAGCTGCCAAACCGAATATCGGTAGTCTTGCCGAAGGCGCTTTGCTCTGATGAGCTCAGGATTTCGCTCCAGGTGCGGAGCCGTGACGAATTGGGCAAACTTGTCGCAGCGCTGAATCGATCGAGTGCGGGCCTCACGCGGATAATCGAGATGCTTGGCGGCGGATCGCCCGGCGACGATGCTAAAGATGAAATTTGACCTCGACGCGGTATTCATCGAGCGTGGATGCGCCGACTCGGCGCTGGCGGCTCGTATCATCCGCTCGATTCCAGCGAGCGTGCCGGTGCATCATGTTGCCGACGCGCGCGAAGCGGCGAAGCCCGCGCATGACGCGCGCGATCCGTTCGGCGCGGGCAAGCGCCGGATGATTATCGCGCGGCGCAAGACTCCGTTCCTGATGGCGTGTCCGGCGGGGTCGTCGAAGTTCGCGTGCTGCGGATACCTGGTTTTGACGCTGGCGTCGAATTGCCCGATGGATTGCTCGTACTGCTTCCTGCAGGAATACCTGGCTGACAATCCGGCGTTCCAGCTCTATGCAAATTTCGCCGATTCATTCGAGGAGCTGGACCGGCTGATACAGAGCGCGCCCGGGCGCAGCTTCCGGGTCGGCACCGGTGAGCTTGCCGACTCGCTCGCGTTCGACTCGATTACCGGGATCAGCCGCGAGCTGGTCGAATTTTTCGCCGCGCGTGAAAATCTGACCCTCGAACTCAAGACCAAGACCGATGAAATTGGAAATCTTATCGGATTGGACCCGCGCGGCCGCGTGCTGGTCTCGTGGACGCTGTCGTCCGACGCTGTATATCGGAGCTCAGAAAATCGGACTGCGTCACCGGCGGCTCGAATCGCGGCGGCGCGGGCGGTGCTCGAGGCCGGCTACCGGGTGGCGTTTCATTTCGATCCGCTGATCGCGTATCCGGGCGCGGAGCGCGACTACGTTCGACTGATCGACGAGTTGTTGGACAATGTTCCAGCGAAAAAAATCTCGTTCATCAGCATGGGCGGACTCCGAATGACGCCGGGCTTGCGCAGTATCGCGCGCCGGCGCTTTTCGGCGGATCCGATGCTCTGTGGGGAGGACGTGCTCGCGAGCGACGGGCGCTTTCGCACCTTCACTCCGCTGCGGCTGAAGCTTTATCGCACGCTCGCCGAGCGATTTCGAAAAGCAGGCGCCGAAATTCCCGCGTACCTGTGCATGGAACCGGCGAGTATCCATGAACGTGTCTTTGGCGAGACTCCGCCCCGACCGGCTAGAATCGGCGAACGGCTGGCAAGCACCGGGAACCAGGCTTCATCCAGATGACGAGTAGATGACGAAAAAAAAGAAAACCGGCGCAAGCGCCAGGACGATCGCGGCGTCCAACGGGCGCATCAGGGCTATCGCGTCGCCAGCCGCGAGCGATCGTCCGATCGGAGTGTTCGATTCGGGAATCGGCGGACTCACGGTGCTGAAGGCCCTGACCGACGCTCTTCCGGGCGAGGACTTCATCTATCTTGGCGATACGGCGCGGCTGCCCTACGGCACCAAATCGAATGAAGTGATCATCCGGTACTCGAAGGAGAACACCGAATTCCTGCTCGCCAAGGGAATCAAGATGCTGGTGGTGGCGTGCAACACGTCGAGCGCGGTTGCGCTGGATGCGATCGCGTCGGACACGATGGTGCCGGTGATCGGAGTGATCGAGCCGGGCGCGCGCGCCGCGGTGAAGGCCTCGCGCAACGGGAGGATCGGAGTAATCGGCACCGAAGCGACGATCGCGTCGGGCGCCTACACGCGGGCGATTCATCGGCTCGGCCCGAAGTCTGAAATTTACACGCGCGCTTGTCCGTTGCTGGTGCCGCTCGCCGAGGAAGGATGGATCGACAACGAGGTGGCGGAGCGGACGGTGGCGCACTACCTGGAAAGTCTGAAGCAGAGCGGAATCGACACGCTGCTGCTCGGATGCACGCATTATCCGTTGCTGCGCGCAACGTTCGCGCGGGTGCTGGGCGCGGGCGTGAAAATCGTGGACTCCGCGACGGCGACGGCGGTCGAGGTGCGGGACACGTTGCGGACGCTCAAGCTCGCCAAGCGCGGCGCCGCTGGCAGTCAAAGTTTTTTCGTCACCGAGACGCCGGACCGCTTCGTGCGAGTGGGCCGCAGGTTTCTCGGCCCGCAGGTGGAGTCCGCGGTCCGAATCGAGCGCTAGACCATCAGATAGACCCTCTCGCGAGCGCCCGATTTCAGGATAAGATGATTTCCAGCTAAACTTACGGAGTCGTGTCACCGGTCAGACCGCATCGCTGCGGCTCGCCCCGAACGTAATCTGAAACTTGCCTCGCGAATCGCTCATATAAGATGGCTTCATCTCTTTCCCTGGTAGCGCGAAAGATCTTCGGTTCGAAGAACGACCGCGAAGTCAAACGCCTCAGGCCCGACGCTGATGAGATCAATCGGCTCGAAGCCGAGGTCTCGGCCGATAGCGACGACGAACTGCGGCGCCGAATCGCGGAGTGGAAGGCAAATCTCAGCGCGCTGGAAGATCGCGAGCGGCGCGACGATGCGATGCAGGAGATCCTGCCGCAGGTCTTCGCCGTCGTCCGCGAGGCGTCAAAGCGGACGATCGGTCAGCGCCACTTCGATGTCCAGATGATCGGCGGGATGATCCTTCACCAGGGGCGTATCGCCGAGATGAAAACCGGCGAGGGCAAGACTCTCGCCGCGACTCTGCCCGCCGTGCTCAACGCGCTCGCGGGACGTGGCGTGCACGTCGTCACCGTCAACGACTACCTGGCCCGGCGCGATTCGGAATGGATGGGACGGATCTACAACTTCCTGGGGTTGAGCGTCGGCGTGATCGTTCACGGGCTGACCGACGCGCAGCGCAAAGTCGCTTACGGAGCCGATATCACCTACGGGCAGAACAACGAGTTCGGCTTCGACTACCTGCGCGACAACATGAAGTTCAATCTCGAGGACTACGTGCAGCGCGAGCACAACTTCGCGATCGTTGACGAAGTGGACTCGATTCTGATCGATGAGGCGCGCACGCCGCTGATCATCTCCGGCGCCTCGGAGGAATCCACCGACACTTACTATGTCGTTGACCGCGTGATCCCGCGGCTCAAGGCCGAGGAGCACTACACTATCGACGAGAAAATGCGCACGGTCGCGCTCAGTGAGGACGGGGTGACGCGCGTCGAGCAGCTACTGGGAGTCGAGAACCTGTACGACCCGCGCAACATATTGCTGTTGCATCACGCGAACCAGGCACTTCGCGCGCATACGCTGTTCAAGCGCGACGTTGATTACGTCGTCAAAGAAGGCGAGGTGCTGATCGTCGATGAATTCACCGGGCGGCTGATGCCGGGACGGCGCTGGAGCGACGGGCTGCATCAGGCGGTCGAGGCGAAGGAAAACGTCAAGATCGAATCGGAGAACCAGACGCTCGCGACGATCACGTTTCAGAACTACTTCCGAATGTACAAGAAACTGTCCGGGATGACCGGCACGGCGGATACCGAGGCGGTCGAATTCAACGAAATTTACCGGCTCGAGGTGGTCGTGATCCCGACCGATCAGCCGATGATCCGGATCGACAATCACGACGTCGTTTACAAAACCGAAGACGAGAAGTTCGACGCGGTGATCGAGGAAATCCGCGACTGCAACGAACGCGGCCAGCCGGTGCTGGTCGGCACGGTGTCGATCGAAAAATCCGAGCGCGTTGCCGAGAAGCTCAAGAAGACCGGCGTCAAGCACTACGTGCTGAACGCGAAGAACCATGAGCGCGAAGCGGAAATCGTGGCGCAAGCGGGACGCTTCGGCGCGGTGACGATTTCGACCAACATGGCCGGCCGCGGCACCGATATCGTGCTGGGTGGAAATCCCGAGTTCATGGCGGCGGCGGAAGTCGGCACCAAGGAACCGTCCGATCCGAATTTCCAGGCTGCGATGGCGAAGTATCGGGAACAATGTAAGGCGGAGCGCGAGGAAGTGCTCACGGCCGGCGGTCTGCATATCCTCGGCACCGAGCGGCACGAGTCGCGGCGAATCGACAACCAGCTTCGCGGCCGTTCGGGGCGCCAGGGCGACCCGGGATCGTCGCGGTTTTTCATGTCGCTCGAAGATGACCTGCTCCGCATCTTCGGCGCCGACCGGCTCAAGGGCCTGATGGGCCGAATCGGGATGGAGGACAACGAGCCGATCGAGCATCGATGGATCTCGCGCGCCATCGAGAACGCGCAGAAGAAAGTCGAGTCGCACAACTTCGACATCCGCAAGCATCTGCTCGAATACGACGACGTGATGAACAAGCAGCGCGAGGTGGTGTACCATCGCCGGCGCGAACTGCTCAGCGGCGCGGCGCTCAAGGATGACGTGCTGGACATGTGCGACGCGCTGATCGAGGAAATCGCGGCGGCGCACGCGAGCGACGAGATCGACACGAAGGAATGGGACTGGAAACAGATCGACGACGCGTTCTTCAAGCAGTTCAAGTTCCGCCCCGGCTTCAGCGCTGAGAGCGAGGTCGGCGGCAAGCCGATTCATTCGGCCGATGATCTGATCGAGTTGAGCTCCGAGCGGGTGCATCAGCTCTACGATCACCGTGAAGCCGAATTCACCGAACCGGTGATGCGCCAAATCGAAAAGATCGTGATGCTCCAGACGCTCGATTCGCTCTGGAAAGACCATCTGCTCGCGATGGACCATCTGAAGGAGGGAATCGGGTTGCGCGGCTACGCGCAGCAGAACCCGCTGGTCGAGTACCAGAAAGAAGGGTTCACGATGTTCGAGGCGCTGATGGCGGTGATGCAACAGGACGTGGTCGAGAAAGTGTTTTCGGTGCAGGTGCAGCGTCAGCAGGATGTCGAGCAGATTCAGCAGGTCAAGCCGCAGCGGGTGGTGATGAGCCATGGCGATCAGACCGAGACGCCGGCCGCGGCGCCGATCAAGCGCGAGGAAAACAAGGTTGGCCGCAACGATCCGTGTCCATGTGGATCGGGCAAGAAGTACAAACGCTGCCACGGCAAGTGACGCGTGACGCAGCGGCGGAGCCGTCGGCGGCTCGGAGGATTCGTAGCTGGATGAAAGTTGATCTTGAGCCGGCGGCGGTGCGTGGATTTCGTTTCGCCGGCGTCAGTGCGGGACTGAAGACGGCTCCTCACGCGCTGGATCTCGGCTTGATCGTAGCCGATCGGCCCGCATCCGCAGCGGCGGTGTTCAGCACGAATCGTGTGAAGGCGGCGCCCGTGTACGTTACCGCGGAGCGCGTGAAGTCGGGACGCTTGCAAGCGGTGGTCGCTAATTCGGGATGCGCGAACAGTTTTACGGGCAAGGCCGGGATGCGTCTGGCGCGCGAGTCGTGTGCGGAAGTCGCGCGGCTGGTCGGATGCGCGCCGGAACTCGTAGTACCATCGTCAACCGGCGTCATCGGACATCTCTACGACTTCGCGAAGTTCAAGGCCGGGGCCGCGGATGCCGCGCGATCGATTCGTGAAGACGGTCTCGGCGACTTCGCGCGTGCGATCATGACGACCGACACGCGGCCCAAAATCGCTTCGACGACATTCAAAGCGGGCGGCGCGACGATCACGCTCGCGGGGGCGGTTAAAGGAGTCGGGATGATTTCGCCGAAGATGGCGACCATGCTCGGCTACCTGATGACCGACGCGGCGATCGCTCCCGCGCGGCTCCGACGATCGCTCAAGTCCGCACTGCCTGCGAGCTTCAACGCGATCACCGTGGACGGAGACATGTCCACCAATGACACGGTGATAATCATGGCGAGCGGCGCCGCCGAGAATCGCGCGTTCAGCGCTCGCGAGCAGGCCGGGTTCGACCGAGCGGTCGAAGAGATTTCGGCGGCGCTCGCGCGCGAGTTGGTCCGCGATGGCGAGGGAGCAACCAAGCTGGTCACGGTGGAGGTTCGTGGAGCGCGATCGACGGCCGACGCGGAGCGCGCGGCGCGGCAGATCGCGAACTCGCCGCTGGTGAAGACGGCGTTCTTCGGACGCGATCCGAACGTGGGACGAATCCTGATGGCGGCCGGATCCTCGGGCGCCTACGTCGAATCCGATCGGCTGGTGCTGTGGATCGGCGGAGTCAAAGTCGCGGCGAGCGGACGGCTGCTGACCGCGGCACTCGGCGCGGCGGGAACAAAGATGCGCGAGCGCGAATTTGCGGTGCGACTGGATTTACGGCTCGGCAAATCGAACGCGACGATCCTCACCTGCGATCTCAGCTACGAGTACGTGCGAATCAACGCGGAGTACACAACCTGACGCGCGGAGGTAATGCGAGGTGGCAAGCTTCATCAAGGTCGCGACGGTGACGGAAGTTCCAGAAGGCAGCGGCAAGACCGTCGAGGCGGGAGGCCGGCAGATCGCGCTGTTCAACGCGGGCGGAAAGTTTTTCGCGATCGACAACACCTGCAAGCATCGCGGAGGTCCGCTCGGAGAAGGCGAGCTGGATGGCACGACGGTCGCGTGTCCGTGGCATGGATGGGAATACGACATCACGACGGGCGTGAACCTCGACGACGAAAGCGTCAAACTCGGATGCTACGCGGTCAAGGTCGAGGGTGACGATATATTGATCGAAGCGTGAGCGTGACGCGGTGGCGCCGCGATCGACGCGGCTCATTATCGCGCCGCGAATAGCCGGCCGGCAGCGTAGGTCACGCCGGCGGCGGCGATCCCGGTCAGCATGCTCTCGAGGCCGCTGCGCCACCACGTCCGGCTGGTGATGATCGTTTTCAGAGCGCCGACCGCGAACAGCACAACGATGGTCGAGAGCGCGGAAATGAGCACGCCCTCGGTCGGCTCGAAAAAGATGTACGCCCAAACCGGCACCGCCGCGCCGAGCAGATATGACAGCCCGACCGCGAAGGCGGAGCGCAGCGGGCGATCGAAGGATTCCTCGTTGAAGCCGAGTTCCTCGCGCATCATGACATTGCTCCAGCGTTCGGGATCGGAGGTAATGTGCGCGACGATTTGTTCCAACAGCGGACCGGCGAATCCTTTGTTTCGATAGATGGTGCTGATTTCCTCGCGCTCGCGTTCGGGCCATCGCTCGATTTCATCGCGTTCGCGTTCGATCTCGCTCTGGTAAAACTCGATCTGCGAGCGCGCGGAGATAAACGCCGCGAGGCCCATCGCGACCGCGCCACCGAGCATTTCGGATAGTCCGGCCATCACGGCCGCGTTGCCGGTGGTGAACGCGCCGGCGACGCCCGAGGTGACTGCGAAGGAAGCAACCAGGCCGTCGTTCAGCCCGAGCATCACGTCGCGCACCCACGGTCCGCCGGCGGCGTGCACCTGCTCGGTATGATGATCGTATTCGCGGCTGCGGATGGAGAGAGCCATCAGGAGACTCCCCCGACGGCGGATATAGCCGCGCGGTCCCGAGGCGCCGCGCCGCGAAGCTTGCGCCGATCGATTGCCGAGCGTGATGCCAGGACTTCGGCGACTATTTTTCGGGCTTCGGCGCGGGGTGGGCGCTCGCCCAGGTAGGCGTAAAGAAAAGCGAGTCGCGCTGCACGGCACAAAAATCGTCCGATGCTGCGATCGAGATGCACGAGATTCAGAACCCGGCGATCCCATGAGACGGTCGCGGCGTGGCGAAAATCCTCGAGGTCGATGAAGTAAACCTTGAAGCCACCCGAGCCGTCGTCTTCGACCATGATGTTGGTCTCTTGCAAATCGTGAGTGTATAGCCCGGAGTCGTGGAGGCGCCGGACTTCCTTTGCGACGGTATCCGAAATTCGTTTGCGGCGGCGAATATCGCGGCCTTTGATCTCTCCGGGGCCAAGCGCGAAGCGGCTGAGCGTATCGGCGCGGGGGATCGCGCGGCTCAAGATGTACGAGGC
>JBGPNU010000132.1:0-8509 GCA_041487675.1 Binatus sp. (SeqCode) | reverse complement strand
GAGAATCAACTCGAACGAAACGAAGAACGGCAGGATCAGGAGCGCGCTTGCAAGGGTCACGAGCAGGCGCTCCGGCGTTAACGAGGTGCGATGGAGCGCGACATCGTAGGCGCCGTTGAGGACGACGATCGCGCCGAATGCGAGCGCCGCCGCGAACAGCGTAGCACCGACGCCGTTGCCCAATCGCCGCAGCTCATCAGGATGTTGGACCGCGAGCAAGGCGATGAGCAGACCGCCCGCAATCGCGAGCCACGACATGATGACGTGCCCTTCGACGATCGAGAGAAAGGTTGCCTGTGGCGCGTTCGCGTTCAGCGGCATCGCAGCGAACAAAGCGATCAGGAGCGCGATCAGTCCGAGCCATCCGGTGCTGCTTGTGGGCCGACGCTCCCACACCGGCGCTAGTTTGCCGCATACCCGGCCAATCGGGACAAGCAGGAAAATGAAGAGCGGCAGGCAGATCAGAATGAGCGAGAGCCGAGGCTCCGCAAGGTTCGGATCACCCGCGCGTTTCACGCCGCACACACTGTCGAGCCATCGCACGATGCTCTGAGCCGCGTCCGCCGACCAGATGATCGTCACATGGTTGACGCTGCTGACCCGGATCGCTTCGACTGCGGTTCCGCTCGCAAAATCACCATAGACCTTGCCCAGCTCGAACTTGTCGGCACCAGCGAGATGCGCGCCGATCAGAGTGGACGTTTCCTTGATGAAGTCGGGATCGTTCTCGGCGAAGATGAAGAGCGTGTTGCGCGGCCGCTCGGGCCCATCGAGGTTGAAGCCTCCCGAAATCATCACGCTGCCTTTGACACTCGGGTCGTGGGCCGCATAGTCGAGCGCCGCGCCCGCGCCCATCGAATGGCCCATCACAACGATTCGCGATCCGTCGACGAGGTTCGATTGCCGCAAGAACTCGACCGCGTTCTTGACATCCTCGCGCAAACCGTGACCGCTCTGGCTCTCAACGAACGAATTTCGATTCTCGCAGTGCCCGCGCACGTCGATTGCGAGCACACCGTAGCCGTTCTGCGCGATACGGCGCGCCAGCGCGCTCGAATTGATGCGATCGGATGAGAATCCGTGGACCAGGACGACCGCAGGCGGCCGCTGCTCAGCCGGCTTGGGAAGGGTCTGAAAAAAGGGATTGTCCGGTCCGGGTTGGTTGCTGGAACCCGGCAGGTACATTGTCGCCGGTTCGCCACCCGGCAAATATTGCTCCTGATGCGGCGGCACGCCGTTCTGGTAATGCGCCAGGCGCGTCAGAATAAGAATGAAAACGATCGCTACGACCACGACGGCGGCACGGTAGGCGGTTCGCATCTGGCGATAACTGAAGCTTTGCCGCACCAATGTCAAGGGCGCGTGATAGCGGCAACCAGTGCCGTGAGCGTCTTCCGCTCTCCGTCCACGACGGTTGAAGGCTCCAACTGCTCGACTACTACCCGAACAGTCAGATCCGAAGTTCGAACGACGGCCGTCCGATAACGTCAACGCCTGGTAGCGCCACGCAATACCTGACCCGCTGGGAGTTCGATTGGCGACGAACTGTTCCGATTGGCGGTTCCGCTGTTTGTGGACCGAGAAGCGCGAGCCGCTCCGAAGTGTAGTGCTTCGATTCGGCAGGACACTGCAAACCGAAACCCGTGCCTTTTTTCTCCCGATTCGATCTGATTACTCTTTTGCAGAGGTTGATAATTCCATGAATCTGCCTGAGTTCCAGGATTTGGACCTCAGCATCGCCCGAGCCCGAATTGCTCTGTCGCTCATCGCGATGTTGTCGCTGTACATCGATCCCAGCACCGCAGGAGGACTCTTCCACCTGAACGCCTACGCGCTGACAACCCTGCTTTGCCATCTGGCGTACAGCGTCGGAGTGTATTTCGCACTGAGGCGCCACCTCGCGCGAGCTAATCTCCAAGTGCTTTCAACCAGCTTCGACCTGTTCTTCGCGACCGCCATCGCATTCATAACGGAAGGGCAAACGAGCGCTTCATACGTATTCTTTGTGTTCGCGATTATCGCAAGTGGAAGCCGCGCGAGGTCGCGTCCAATCGCTACGGTGACATTTTGCAGCGTAGCCCTGTATTTGCTGGTGATAGTTCTGACCCAGGGAGTAACCAGTGTTTACGTGATGAGAGCGGTCTACCTCGCGATCGCTGGATATTTGATTGGCTTCTTTTCGCAGCAGCGTGCCCTGTTTGAGGCACACGTACACGAGCTCGAAACGCGTGCGGAGCGACACTCAATCGCGCGCTCATTGCACGACGGTTACGTTCAGGCCCTGGCTGGAGTTAACTTGCGCCTTCGAGACCTGCCGCGCTCTGCTGAACAGGAATCGCCCGCAAGATGCGCTCTTGGAAATCACGGATCTGCAAACCGGCGTCGCCCGAGAGTATGATGCGGTGCGAACTTATTTGCGCTCGCTCGCAGGGATCGATCAGGGACCTGCTGCGGAACTCGCCGGGCGGATTTCTGATCCAAGCTTTGAAGTTCGAGCCACATTCAACGGTCGCAGTCTTCTCGGCGAGCATATACTCCAGATCATGCTCGAAGGTCTGCGCAATTCCCGAAGCCATGGATTGGCTAACTTGGTGAAGATTGACGTGCACGAGGTCGAGGACAAGGTTTCGATCACTATAGAGGACGATGGTGTGGGATTGTCAGACTCGGCGTCCCGCCCATGGGCAATCTCTTCAAGGGTCGCGGAATTGGAAGGGCACATGAGCATGCACAGCAATGGCCGGACCCGGCTGCAAATCGAACTTCCGAACAACTAGATATGCGAACACCGCTGCGTCTCATCATCGCCGACGATCACGCTCTCTTCCGGCAAGGACTGAAGTCGCTGCTGCTGCTTCAACCCGACACCCAAGTCGTCGCAGAAATCGAATCGGCAAATGATGTAGAGCCTGTCGTTTCTGCCACCGGCTGTGACGTTCTTCTACTCGATCTGCAGATGGACCGCTGGATGATGGAAGACATCCCGCAACTGGGCCGTCTCACGAATGTGATCGTGCTGACCGCGAGCGAAAGTGCCGAAAACGGAGTTAGAGCCTTGCGCCTGGGCGCCAAAGGCGTTGTGCAGAAAAGATTTGCGATCGAGACGTTGATGATGGCGGTACGGTCTGTCGCGGATGGCATGGTCTGGATGCCGCCGACGGTGCAAACCGAATTTGCGCGACAGGAAAGCTCCAGTGGTAAGGAATTGACACCGCGAGAATCTGAAATTGTCCGCTACGTCGCCTCTGGCCTAAGAAATACCGAAGTCGCTGAGCGGCTCTCGATTACCGAAAGCACGGTCAAAACCCACCTCAACAATATCTTTCAAAAGCTCGGCGTCCGCGATCGTCTCGAGCTCACGCACTACGCGATCAAGACCGGAATGGTTGCGGTACTCGATCGGAATCGCTGACAAGCCTCTCACAGGCAAACCCTGCGTTCAGAAGTGGGTCGGCCTCGAAAGTCGGAAATGAAGCCACCGACCGGGGCCGACCGCTCATCTTGGACCGTAGACCTAACCGATCGGGTCCGATGCAACCCACATATAGTCTCCCGCGGTTTTGGCCGGACCTTCGAAAGCGCGAGAGAAGCATCCATCGAAAGTTGTAGACCGATGTCCAACCATCGGACGACGGCGGGAATTTCACTCCGTCGCATAATGGGTTCGAAGTTAGAAAAAGCGCTTCGTCCTCAAACACTTGCTCGTAGTGCGAAATTTCGCAGCGACGGCCGATCGGAAGAAATGGAACCAGCGAGAGAACCGCACGACAACTCACCTAAGAAGAAGCGAACTTTATCTAGAGTTCTAATCGGCCCGGCGCGCGACCTGCGCGATCCCCGCTTGTTTCACAGTTTGTCGCTGGTCGCGTTCCTGGCGTGGGTTGGGCTGGGCTCAGACGGCCTCAGTTCCTCCTGCTACGGTCCCGAGGAAGCGTTTCTCGCGCTGGGAACGCATCAATATCTGGCGGTTTTCCTGGCCTTGCTGATGGCGCTGACCGTCTTCATCATATCGGCCTCCTACTCGCAAACGATAGACAAGTTTCCCGCCGGCGGTGGAGGTTACCTGGTAGCGACCAAGCTCCTGGGGACTTATCCGGGACTGGTGTCGGGATGCGCGCTGATTGTGGACTATGTACTTACTATAGCTATATCAATAGCCAGCGGCGCTGATGCGATATTCAGGTTTCTGCCGGTGGGCTGGCTTCCCGCGAAGTTCCTGGTAGCTATTGCAGTAGTAATCGTGATGGTCGCGATGAATCTGCGCGGAGTGAAGGAGTCCGTGCTCGCTTTGGTGCCGGTATTCCTCTCGTTTGTGGCTCTGCACTTAGTGTTGATCGGCTACGCATTTCTGAGCCGCGCCGGCGAGCTGCCAGTGATTGCGCTCGACGCGGTTCGAGATGCTCGGCAGGGGTTCGACGCATTGGGCGTGGTTGGACTGGCGGTCATCTTTTTCAGGGCCTACAGCATGGGGGCAGGCACCTATACGGGTATCGAGGCGGTCAGTAACGGGCTGCCTATCCTGCGCGAGCCGCGCGCCGCCACCGGCAAGCGCACGATGCTTTACATGGCGTTGTCGCTCGCCTTCATAGCGGGCGGAATTTTGATCTCTTACCTCCTGGCCGGTGTCGAACCCAAGGTTGGCAAGACCTTGAACGCGGTCCTATTCGAAAAACTGACCGGCAACTGGAAGATAGCCGGCCTATCGATTGGTATGCCTATCGTAACGCTGACCTTACTCACGGAAGGCGCCCTCCTATTTGTCGCGGCGCAGACGGGATTCGTCGGCGGACCGCAGGTGTTGGCGACGATGGCGCTTGACCGATGGGTGCCGCGACGATTCTCCAATTTGAGTCAGCGGCTGGTGACCCAGGACGGCGTACTGGCGATGGGAATCGCGGCCGTCCTCGTGCTGATCGGCACTCATGCGCGAGTACGCGTTCTGGTGATCCTTTACGCGATCAACGTCTTCGTCACTTTCACACTCTCGCAACTGGGAATGAGCACTCTATGGTGGCGCGAAAAAAGCCGCGAGCCGCAATGGTTGCGCAAGTTTCTGGTCAACGGCATCGGCTGTGTATTTACAGCGCTGATCCTGACCCTGACAGTGACGCTCAAATTCGATGAAGGAGGTTGGGTCACCGTGGCAATCACGGGCGGTGTGGTCGCGGTCTGCTATTTGGTGCGACGACATTATAGGCTCGTGAGCAAGGCCGTCGAGCAGCTCGAGGCCAACCTCCTGCCCGAAATCTTTGCCGCCGCCGCAGTGAAGAAGCCTGCCAAGCGGGATCCAAATGCGCCGACCGCGGTTTTGCTCGTCAACGGCTTCAACGGGCTGGGGTTGGCGACCTTGATGAAGATCCCGCGATTGTTCAAGGGACAGTTTCACAATGTGATTTTTGTCAGTGTCGCCGAGGTTGACGCGTCATTGCTGAAGGGGCAGGAGGAGGTCGACCAGCTTGAGTAGCAAATTGCCGACGACATGCTGGAATATTGCCAGCTTGCGACGGATCTGGGTTTCCACGCGGAAGTCAAAACTGGTCTCGGCGCGGATGTGGTGATGGAATTGCAACGACTGTGTCTCGAGGTCGCCGAGCTATTTCCGCATGCGGGTTTCTTTGCCGGCCAGCTCGTCTTCAACGAAGAAATCGATGGATTCTTCGCCCGTTTTCTCCACAACCATACCGCGCTCGATTTGCTTCGATGGTTGCAATTGCAGGGTTTGAGTCTGGTGATTATACCGGTGCGAGTCGCACCGACTAACTCCCAAAAATTGCTTCGGCTCCCCGCTGATGAAATCCTTTCCAGCTCAGCAAACTGATTTTTCGCCACAAGTCATTGATTCCGTGAACCCGCGGCTGTCAAATGTGGCTGTCAAACACCCTAAAAGAGGGAAAACCCCTTGGCGTCCCCGACGGGATTTGAACCCGTGTTACCGACGTGAAAGGCCGGTGTCCTAGGCCGAGCTAGACGACGGGGACGGTGAGAGGCAAAAAATACGAACGCACGCGATGCGCGCTGGACAGCCGAAACTATCAGAGCCGCAAGAACCGGAGCAAGCGTACTCGGGCGGACTGGAATTGCACGCCGCCTCATCACCTCAATCCGCGAAACGGAGATCATCACCTCAATCCGCGAAGCGGAGATCATCATCTCAATCCGCGAAGCGGAGATCATCACCTCAACCCGCGAAACGGAGCTGACCCACGATTTCTGACACGGATTTGCGGCCATGCTCCCCGAGTAGCGAATCGAGCTCGCGATCGATTCTGCCGAGCGCGCCGGCCCCTTCCTTCATCAAGGCCGAACCGACCTGCACCGCTTTTGCGCCGGACAAGTGCGCAATGTACGCATCGCGGCCGGTGCTGATTCCGCCAACGGCGACCACATCGAGGAGATTCTCGCTTTCGCGAAAAAAAGCATGCGTCTGCGAAAGCACGCGCGGCTTGGCTTCTACAACACCGGTCGCGACGTCGATTTCGAGGTCTTTCGGAAGATCATTGGCGCATACAGCGATCGCGATTCGTATCGACTTGAACAAGTCGGCGATTGCCCGCGGCTCGAATGGCGTCCGGGGCGGAACCTTCACCGCCAGAACGCATCGTGTCTCAGCGCGGATGCGGCCGAGCAGAGACTTCAAGCGCTCGAACGAGCTGAACGGCGCGAGCGACTTTGCAACATAGTCATCGGCCAGGTTCAGCTCGACGATACTGGCGCCCGCGCGATCGAGAGTCCTCGCGACGGCGATAAATTCATCTTCGCTGGCGCCGACTACGCTGCCGATTATTTTTTTTCCGCGCGAGCAGAGTTCGCGGGCGATCGCGGCGAAATATTCGACGCCGCGATTCTTCAGGTTCTCCGGCGACTCGAGTCCCGCGAGGTTGCACGACTTGAACACCAGCGCCCCGCGATGGACCGCGCCGAGTTCGAAGATCTCGCCACGCTCGGCGGATCGCGCTCCCGACGCGTTCATCACGGAGGAAGCAATCTCGACGCCGCCCAATCGAATCGAAGTCCGCTCCATGGTTACTTCCTACAGCGAGCGACGATCGGCGGGCAAGCGATGGCGTTGTTTGCGGATACCGCGCCCGCTAACTTCGAGAGCGTGGCCGAATCTCCCATTCTAATCGCCGGCGCGGGCGCAATCGGCTCGATTATCGGCGGCATGATGCACGATTCCGGCCACGACGTGACTTTGCTCGGACGGCGCACCCATCTGGAAGCGATCGCGCGCGATGGGCTCCGAATTTCGGGCTTGCTCGGCGAGCGAACCGTCACCGGCATGACGCTCGCCGACGATCCCGTTCGCCTCACACGGCGCTTCGGAGTGATTTTCTGTTCGGTCAAGAGTTATGACACCAGAACGATCGCGGCTGCGCTCGCCGGGCATCTCGCCGATGACGGCGTGGTCGTCTCGATGCAAAACGGTCTCGGCAATATCGAGGTGCTAATCGATCGATTCGGACGGCGCCGGGTGCTCGGAGCGCGCGTGATCTTTGGCGCCGAAATGGCTCGGCCCGGAACCGCGCACGTGACTGTCTTCGCCGAGCCGGTAGCAATCGGTCCCGCGCCCGCGATCCATCGCGAGGATTCAGCCGCACTCGAGTCGCGCGCTGCTGCGATTGCCGAAATGATCGACTCCGCGGGAATTCCGACGATCAGCGTCGGCGACATCATGCCGGTGCTGTGGACCAAGATTCTCTACAACGTCGCGTTGAATCCGCTCGGTGCGATCTTGAAGCTGCATTACGGCGCCCTCGCCGACGATCCCGATTTGCGGCCTATCATGGATCGCGCGATCGAAGAGGCGTTCGCGGTCGCGCGCGCTGTCGGAGTGTCGCTGCCCTATGCCAACGATTCGGAATATCGGAAAGTCTTCTATGCGCAGTTGATTCCCGCCACGTTCAACCATCGTCCGACCATGCTCAATGATCTGCATGTTCGAGGGCGCACCGAGATAGAAGCGCTGAATGGAAAGATCGTCGAGCTTGCGGAGCGGTTCGGCCTCGACGCAACGACCAATCGGATGCTGACGCGGCTGGTCCGAGCCGGCGAGCGTGCTCAGACTCGTTCGCTCCAGGAGCAACAGTGCAAGGAGCAAAAATGAGGAACGCGTCGATACGCCGCGCGAGCATGGACGCAATGATTGCCCAGGCCGAGCGCGAGTTTCCGTTCGAGTGCTGCGGCTTTATCATCGGCGACGCCACGGCCGAAGAAGTCCGCCCGGTAACGAACATCCAGAATCGCAAGCACGCCGAGGATCTTGCCGCTTTTGCGCGCGACGCACGCACCGCGTTTCTGATGGAGCCCAAGGAGCACCTGGCGGTAATGCTCGAAGTCGATCGGCGCAAACTCGGGCTTCGCGTGATCTATCACTCGCATCCCGATCATGACGCGTATTTTTCCGCGACCGATCGGGCGCAGGCGTGCTCATTCGATCCTTCCGAGCCCGACTATCCCGACACCATCTATATTGTGATGTCGATTCGCGCCGGGAAGTTTGTGCGCGCCG
>JBGPNU010000131.1:0-8592 GCA_041487675.1 Binatus sp. (SeqCode) | reverse complement strand
GGAAAGCGGATGCTTTGGCTGGCGCTCGAGAACTCGAAACCCATCGGCGCCAGCACTTTCGAAAGGGTCGCAGTGTAG
Organism: Binatus sp. (SeqCode); assembly: GCA_041487675.1. Taxonomy (GTDB): domain Bacteria; phylum Desulfobacterota; class Binatia; order Binatales; family Binataceae; genus Binatus. The sequence continues at coordinate 8,514 of JBGPNU010000131.1, read as the reverse complement.
GGAAAGGTCGCGAACAGAAAAGCCACGAAGAGTACGAGCCCGAAGGCCGCGTAGCCTAGCGCAGCGAGATGGGTCCGCCAGTACGATGCGGAGGCGGACTCGGGCACATCAGGCATTCCTGGCGAGCGCGACGCAGGTGAGGTCAACATCGTACGAATGAGTGTCCTGGCTGCGGCGCTGGATGCGGACGTTGGCGACGCCGATCGGCATCGCGAGCGAGTTGATTCCGTACAGCGCATCGACCAACTGCGCGAGATTCACGTTGGCCAGTTTCAACTGGACGCTGTACTCGGTGAACCCGTCGGTGAGCTTGCGATCCGAGCCGGGCGTGATCGAGCCGATCTTTTCGCGGCCGACGCTCTTGGTCATCGACGCTTCGACGATCGAAAAGAGCGAGAAGTCTTTGCCCCGCGGAACCGTGTGATGCTCGGCTGAGGCGAGGTCGGCTTTGAGTTGAGCGTAACTTCCCGCGAGCCTGCGGACTTCGGCCAGGTCGCGCTGCCGCTGGACGATCTTGTTCTCCAGCCCGGAGCTGAGATCGACGATTGGGACATAGACGAGATTGTAGATCACGAACAGACCAAAGACGCCGGCAGCGATGCGCACCAACAGGCGCTCGCGCGGTTCGAGCTTCTGATAACGGCCGCGCGCCTGGCCGATAAGCGGATCGAGGCGCTCACGGCCCTGCTTGAAGTAGGGCTTCAGCCGGTCGCTCAGCCATTCGCGCAGGCTGTCGAACCACGAGTTAAGCATCGAAGTTTCCGTGTTCCTCACAGTCCATTGTCGGCGGCCGGGAGCGCATCCTTGAACGTCGCATCCATCCGGAAATCCACTTTGCTCGGATCGGATCCGGCCTTGGCATGGGTGACCTCGATCGTGCCGAAATATCCGCTGGCATCGAGCGCTCGCTTGGCCTGATCGACGGTGGCAAACGAATCCGCCTGCCCGGTCACGCGGAGCGCGTTCGGATCGATCTGAACGTCGGCCATCTCGACCGGAAATCGCGGCGGCAGCGCGCGCGACACGGCGACCAGAGTGTCGAGCGGCGAGTGATGGGTCATGTTGCCTCCGATCAAGGCCAGGCGATGGTTCATTTTCGCGATTCCATCTTTCAACTGCGTCCTCGCGTCGGCGGGATCGGTCTTACCCAGAACAGGCCCGGCAACCGCGGCGATTTCGGCATTGACCAGGTGCAGCCGATGAAGATTGGCGGAGACGCCAAGGATGAAATGCAGCGCGATCACTGCGAACAGAGCGGCGCCGAGAATTCCCGACAAGTAAAACGGAGACAGGTCGCCGCGTACGCGCCCGCGAAAAAGAAACTCGCCCTGACGGAAGTTGATCAGACCAAGCGGCTTGGAGGGCAACTCGCCGAGCAGCATCGCCAGACATGACGCGAACTTGCCGGTGGTGGGGACAGAGCCCTCGAAGAGCTCGGAGTAGTCGAAAGCGCCGCCGTCGCGGACCTCCATGGCCAGCGAATCCGAGAGCAGTCCGCGCACCTTGGGAAATGCCGAGGCAGCGCCCGCCACGATCACTTCGGTCTGATCCATTTCCTCGCCGAGCGCAAGCAGAGTCTGGCGCACGGAGTTAAGGATTGGGCCGGCTGCCTCCTGCGAGACCGCCGATCCGTCGGACATCATCAGGCCGCCGCGCATCGAGCGCAGTGCGCGTGGAGTTCCCGCCAAATCGACCATCACCACCGAAGTGGAAGACTCGTCGCCCTCGACCACCAGATGCGCCATCGGCTTTGCGCCATTGCGCGATCGACTGTACATCGCGGCCAGCGCCAGCGGGGCGAGCGTCACGGTCTTCGGATCGAGTCCCGCCTTGGCGAGTAGATCGAGATGATGCTGCAAATCGATCTTGCGGACCATCGCCGCCATCACGAGGGTATGGTTGCCCTCCTGTCCGAAGCGCGAAAACGCGACCGCGCCATTATCGACCGGGAAGGGCAGATGCTCCTCGAGCGCGAACGGGACGACCTGATGCAGCCGGCGCGCGTCCTTGAACGGCAATTCGAGCAGGCGCTTGGCGACCCGATCCAATGGCAGCGCCGATATCACGATGTCCGGCTCCCCGGCCTCGGCGACCAGCCGCGATAGCGCACCGCTCAAGTCGGTCTCGTCGTTGGCGCGGAACTTCTCGTACACTCCGGCCAGATGGAACGAATTCCACGAACGGTCGGCGACGGCGGCGCGCACCCTGTCGCCTGACATTTCGAGCGCAAGTATTCGCTGAGCCATCAGGCGCCTTGAATCCTAGTCTTCATGCCAGGTGGCGAGCGTGCCGATGCCGGACTGCTCGCGATGAAACGTGGCGGTGACGATTTTGCGGGCATCGGCGAAAGTACCCATCCCGCTTATCGTAAAGAATTGGCTGCGCGTAGTTAAGACCTGGGTAAGACGGGTTCCAAACGTGGCGACCGAGGGAATGTCATTGACGACGTCGGTCACTTTGGAAAAAGGCCGAACCTGACGCTGCACGATTATTTCCTCGACGATCTTCTGGTCCTCCATCAACTCCGGCTCCAGCGCGGCGAGTACCTGCGGCGACGCGGTATTCGCGTTCACCTGGTTCTCCGGCATAACGGTCAGGAACGGGGCCAGACGGTTGAAGACTGCTTCGTTGACGCCTTTGACCAACTGCAAATCCGCAATCGTCGGCATTGGTCCTCCGCGCGGCTGATAGGGCGGTCGCAGGCCCAAGTAATAATCCGCGCCGCCACCGCCGGCCGCATTGGGGCCGCCCGGAGTAATCCACTGAACGATACCCGGAATCAGGCCGGTGTCCACGTCCAGTATCTTAAACAGCCGCTCGATTCGTTGAGTTGCGGGCTCGTTGGGAGCGCCGTTTCGATCGACCATCGCGTTGATGTTGAGTTTGCGAGCCTCGTCCACGATCGATAGCGACACATTGCCGCCCTCCAGCGGCATGGTGGGAAACGCCATCGCCCACGGGTCGCTGAGGGTGTCCATCGGGGAGTCGGAGCGGGCGTCGGCGCGCGCGTCCTCGGCCAGCATCCCGAGACCGATATTGATGCCTGAGCGGGCAAGGTAGTAGGCGCGGAGTTCATTGGCCTGGTTGGCGGCCGACACGAATCCGAGTCCCGCGGTCATCGCGAAATCCACGACCACCAACGTCATCAGCGCGATTCCGAGCAGCACCGCCAGCAGCGCGACGCCGCGCTCGCTCTTTCGAGGGGCGCTCACCATTGTGCTATCGCCATCGGCACGGTGACCTGCGTCGCGAAGTCCATAACCCGTCCGCCCGCCGCGGCCATCTGAATCTGAATTGCCACAGCCACCGGCAACTGGCGTCCCGGCGGCAGGCTCGACGAGTCCCAACTTTCGCTCCAGCGCTGTCCGTCGAAGTAGCGCAGATGAAGCGAGAGCAGATTGTCGGCCAACACCATCGACTGGGTCGCGGCGCCCGAAAGCAACAGGCCACTCTGCTGGGAACGCTGGAGCAGGTACCATCCGCGATGGTCGGGATTCGATACCACGTTGTAGGTGACGATATATTCGGGCGCGATTCCGGTGATCGCGCGGCGATGTCCCGCGTCGAGCGTGGAGAGCGTGATAGTATCGATCGGCCCGCTGTTTCCGATATGCCCCCCGCCAAGTAAGATGACGTGGCTTGGCGCAAGAGGAGTCTGGACCGCATCGCGAACTTCCTTGCTGATCTGCCAGAGCAGCGCGCGGCCTTCGCGATCGACGAGCAGGCGTCCTTCGGCGTGCACCTTGCTATGCGCGACGGTGCTGAAGGAACTGGAGAGCATCGCCAGTATGATCCCGAGCACGCCAATCGCGAGCATCATTTCAATCAGCGTGAAGCCGCGATGGTCGATCGGCCGGGCGCCCGGGCGCGCCGCGCTAGTGGCGATGCTGCGACCCGTCATTGTCCCTCGCCTAACGCCGGGTCCGGCGGTATCGGCGAGTGTAAAAACTCGACCAGCGCGAAGGAGCCGCCCAGATTTGGGCCATAGCGAACCAAAATCTTGACCTCGCGCACGTCGGGAAAGTTGCCCGAGGCTTCGACCGTCCGTTCCCATTGAAAATCCCGGAACTGGCCCGGGAACGAGGCCTGGAAATCGCCGCTGGTTTTTCCCAGCTCGGGAAAACGCTCCAGCTCGGCCTCGGTCATCACGGCTTGCGCGAGCATCGAGGCTCGGGTCATATCCTGCGCGCGAATGACTGATTGCAAACTCTGATGATGCAGGCCGAGCAGGCTGACCAGCGCGGTTCCAAGGATCGCAATCGCGACCATCACTTCGAGCAGCGTAAAGCCACCCGCGCGTTTGCAAGGCAAGTTCAACGGACTGTTCACCGGACCATCCCGGACGGCATCACGTCGCCATCGATGACCGCGACCTGACCGGTCAGCGGTGAGAACACGAGCGTCATCACGTCGCCCGACGCGTCTTCGAGATGGACGACGGTCGCATCGACGTATCCCTCCGGATAGAAATTGCAGGCGACGGCGCCGCGATTGACGGTGCCGATACCTTCCACGGTGACGTCGCGAATACGAATCGCCGCGGGCATCATCACCGGGCGCGCGGACAGAGTGCGATCGGGAGCGAACACCGGCTGAATTGCATAGGGATCGAGCTTGGCGACCGCGTAGCCGTTGTTGTCGATATCGAAGATGAGCCGCAATACGAGTTTGTGGCCCGCGGCCTGATCGAACAGGTAGGTCGCGCGGCCCGCCAGGCGGCGCGCCTGGCTGCGCAGCGCGGCGCGGCGGAAGCCGCCGAGATAGGGCATCGTCAGCGTCAGCATCAGGCCCATGATGAAGATCACGACCGCGAGTTCGAGCAGCGTGAAGCCCGGCGAAGATGAGCCACAAGAAGATGAGCCGTAAGATGACGCGAACTTGCGCGCGCGTGCGCGGACCGCGGGTCGTGCGCCGCGCGAGATTTCAGCGGACCGATACTTCATGTCACCGTCACGTCTGGCTCGCGTCTATATCGTCGCTGCTCTCGACCCCGTCGGCGCCGAACGACTTCAGAACGTAGGCGTTACCGTCGCTCTGGTAGAAGTAGGGGGTGTTCCATGGATCGCGCGGCAGGCGCTCGATGTATCCGCCGTTTTCGTAGTTGGCCGGCATCCGGCCGTTGGTCGGTGGCGAGACCAGCGCGTTCAGACCCTGATCGGTGGTCGGGTAGTAGCCGTTGTCTAGATAGTAGCGGTCGAGCGCGGTTTTGATCTCGGCGAGATCGGCCTGCGTCTTGACGTGTTTGGCCTTGTCGGCGGCGCCGCGCAGACTCTGCACCACGATGGTGGCGAGCAGGCCAAGAATCAGGATAACCACCATGATTTCAATCAGGGTAAAACCATCCTGATTGTACCTGCGTGATCTCATCGCGGTTTCCTCCCGGGCATGGTTCATTGCATCAACTGGTTCAACTGAAAGATCGGCATCAGCACCGCAAGCATCATGAACACGATAACAGCCGCCATCGCCAGCGTCATCACCGGTTCCAGCACCGTGGTCATCTGGCTGAGCGAATGGGCAACTTCACGTTCGTAGTTGTCGGCCACCCGCTCGAGCATCCGTTCGAGTTCACCGGAACGTTCGCCGACCCGGATCATCTCGATAAGCAGCGGCGGAAAGAGCCCGCTCTGCGACAGGGTTTGCCCCATCCCGTGGCCCTCGCGGATACTTTCGCGGCTCTTTTCGACCGCGTCCTTGAGCAGCCCGTTGGTCACCACGCCTTTGACCGCATCGAGCGCCGGGAGCAACTGAACGCCGCTCGCGAGCAGGGTGGCGAGGGTCCGTGCAAAACGCGCGCAGATGATTCGAATCATCGTCGGGCCGATGTACCACAGCTTCAAAATCGTCGTATCGTAAATGCGCCGCCCGCGCGGAGTCGCCATCGCGCCGGTGATTCCGGCGATCAGCGCGACCAGCAGCAACAGAATCGGCAGCCAGTAAGTCGTCACGATCCCCGAAAATGCTATTAGAATCCTGGTCGCGAGCGGCAGCGCCGCATGCTGTTGCTCGAAGATCGTCGCGACCTGCGGAACCACGTAAGCGACCAGGAACGCCATGATCGCGGTGCCGACGCACATCATTATGATCGGATAGGTCAGCGCGCCGCGCACCTTGGTGATAAATTCCGATTGGCGCTCGCTGTACTCGGCAAGGCGATCGAGCACCGCTTCGAGCGCGGCGGCTTGCTCGCCCGCGCGGACCATCCCGATATAGAGATCGGAGAAGGTGTCGCGATGAGCGGTGAGCGCGTCGGCCAGCGACGATCCTTCGCGGACCCGCTCGCGCACCTGGGAGAGCATCCGCTTGGTCGCGGCGCGAGCCGATTGATCGCTGAGCGCCCCGAGCGCATCGACGAGTTGCACGCCCGCGCCGAGCAAGGCGCTCAGCTGGCGGGTCAGCAGCGCCAGGTCTGAGGCCGGCATCTTGCGCCGCCATAGCGATGGCAACCATTGACGCGCGGCGGTCTCTCGCTCGGCAGCGGTCGATTCCTCGTTCAGGTCGGTGGGAAAAAAGCCCGACGCGCGCAGCTTGGCGCGTGCGGTCCGCGCGCTATCGGCGTCAACCACGCCTTTGACGGCGCGGCCGCCGACATCGAGTCCCCGATAGGCAAAAACCGGCATCCTTTAATCAAGGCCGGACGGTCCGGGCTAGTCGATGTCTTCCTGCGTGACGCGGAGCAATTCTTCGATTGAAGTTTCGCCGTGCAGCACGCGCGCCGCGCCATCCTGGCGGAGCAGCGTCATTCCCTGGGAGGTGCATTGGCGGCGCAGCATCGCGGCGTCGGCGTTTTGCATGACCAGCGCGCGAATATCGTCGTCCATGATCATGAGTTCCTGTATCGCCATCCGGCCGCGATAGCCGGTGTTGCGGCAATTGCGGCATCCCTTGGGCCGGCAAACCTTCGCGGTCAGGTCTGCGGGCTTGAGTCCGATGCGCGCGAGTTCGTGGTCGCTCGGCTGGTACGGTTCGCGGCAATCGGGGCAGAGCTTTCGGATCAAGCGTTGCGCCAGCACCGCGAGAATCGACGAGGAGACCAGGAATGGTTCGATCCCCATGTCCACCAGCCGTGTCACCGCGCCAAACGAATCGTTGGTGTGTATCGTCGAGAACACGAGATGGCCGGTGAGCGCCGCGGTAATCGCAATCTCGGCGGTTTCCTTGTCGCGGATTTCGCCAACCATGATCACGTCGGGGTCCTGGCGCAGAATCGAGCGGAGCGCGCTCGCAAACGTCAGATCGATCTTGGGATTCACCTGCATCTGGCCAACCCCGCGGAGCTGATACTCGATCGGATCCTCGATCGTGATGATGTTCTTTTCGGGCGAGTTGATACGGCTCAGACAGGCATAAAGCGTGGTCGATTTGCCCGATCCGGTCGGTCCGGTCGCCAGGATGATGCCGTGGCTTTGCCGGATGAGGCGATCGACGCGCAGGAGATTGTCGCCTGAAAACCCGAGATGGTCGAGATTTACAACGTCGGCGGCCTGCGCACGATCGAGCAGACGCAGCACGATCCGCTCGCCGAAGTTGGTCGGAATCGATGAAACGCGCAGATCGATGTCCCGGCCCGCGATCCGGAGCCGAATTCTACCGTCCTGGGGCAGACGTTTCTCCGCGATATTGAGGCCGGCCATGACCTTGACGCGCGAAGTGATCGCGGGCTGAAACCGCTTGGGCGGCGACAGCACGTCGTACAGCATCCCGTCCACGCGGAAGCGGACCACCAATTCCTTTTCGAAGACTTCGACATGGATGTCGCTCGCGCGGTCCTTGACCGCCTGCGACAGGATGCCGTTGACCAGCTTGATGATCGGCGCCGAGTCGTCGGATTCGAGCAGGTCCGTTGGCTCCGACGCCAGCTCACTCGCGACCACGTCGAGACGCTCTTCTTCAAGGTCGATCATCAGATCTTCGGCCGACGTCGCCGAGGCCTGGTCGTACGCGCGGTTGATCGCCTCCGCGATTACTTGGGCGGGCGCGACCAGTGGATGTATCTGCGCGCCGTATAGGATGCGCAAATCGTCGAGCGGCTCGTAATTGGCCGGATCAGCGATCGCAACCGTTACGTTGCCATCGATGCTCGAAAGCGGCAGCAGGCGGTTCTTCTTCGCGTAGTTGATTGGAATCTTGGAGACCAGTACCGGGTCGAGCGAATTCTCGTCGATATGCGCCTGGAACGGCAGCCGGTATTCCTGCGCGAGCGCGCGGGCCAGCCGCTGAGGTTCCAGCGCACCCATCTCGACCAACACGTCGGCCAATTCCTGGCCCGGCTTTTTGCGCTGGCGCGCTTTGTCGAGATCCTGCGCCGAGACCCATGAGCGGTCCAGCAAGATAGCCTCAAAGCTTTTGCTTGCGGTGGCCATCAGGCGAGTGCGAAAACTCCTCGCTCGAGGCAAAACCGTAACAGGTCACATCGAGTCATATTTAAATACCATGCCGCCACCGCCACCTTACCCTGTTCCCGCCGTTCCGGTTCAATTAGACACGATGCTTCCAGCTAGTTGCAATATGCCG
>JBGPNU010000130.1:0-8597 GCA_041487675.1 Binatus sp. (SeqCode) | reverse complement strand
TTCGCGCCGTTCGCGCGCGCGCTCGAAAATCACTATGGACTCTCGCGCGAGCAAGTCGCGTTTTTCGACGTGCATGAAATCGCCGACCGCGACCATAGCGACGTCGGCGACAATATTCTGAGCCACACTCCGATGAGCGAAATCGAACGCGCGAAAGTATGGGCTGCGGTCGAGCGCTCGCTGGACATGTGGTGGCAATTCTTCGACGGAATTCAGCGCGCCTGCGAGTAGAAATTTCAGCAGAAATTTTGGCTCGGCGCTGAGCCACTCAGCTTTCGATTTCCGAGCGGAATTTTGGGGCCGGTTGTTATCGCTTTCCAGAGCACATCGGTGCGTCCATCACGCTGCATAATCATGTTTTGTTAGAGACCTCGGCGACTTTTGCAAGAAGGTCCCGATGGCATCGAGCGGATAAGGCAAAAAATGCCCATCAAGGGGACTATATTCTATCCACAGGCCTTCGGCGCAAATGCTGTTTGATTTGTCAATTTGGCGAACCGTTTTTCTCTTTACTTTTTCACTCGTGACGCATACTATTTGGATAGGTGGAGGGGGTGCGGAGAGGCAGTCATCGCTCGTCCTTTTCTATGACAAATAAACAATCGTCTGACGGTTATGGCGCCGAGTCCATCAAGGTTCTCGAGGGACTCGAAGCAGTTCGCAAACGCCCCGGAATGTACGTCGGCGACACCGCCGAGCGTGGGTTGCATCATCTCGTCACTGAGATCGTGGACAACTCGGTGGACGAAGCGCTGGCCGGTTTCTGCACCGAGATCAACGTCGTAATTCTGAGCGACGATCGGATTTCGGTCGAGGACAACGGCCGCGGAATCCCGGTCGATATGCATCCGACCGAAAAGCGCTCGGCGCTCGAAGTGGTGCATACCATGCTCCACGCGGGCGGCAAGTTCGAAAAGAACGTTTACAAAGTTTCGGGCGGACTGCATGGCGTCGGCGCATCGGTCGTCAACGCGCTCAGCGACGAATTCGAAGTCGAAGTCCACAAGAACGGCAGAATCTATTTCCAGCGCTACGAGCGCGGCGCTCCGAAGATGAAGGTCGAGGAGCGTGGCGCGACCAAGAGCACCGGCACCAAGACCACTTTTTCACCGGACCCGAAAATCTTTCCCGAGATCAAGTTCAAGTACGAGCTGGTCGCGCGTTATCTGCGCGAGATGGCGTATCTGAACGCGGGGTTGCGGATAAAGCTCGGTGACGAGCGCACCGGCAAGGCGGAGGAGTTCCATTACGAAGGAGGAATCAGGGAGTACGTCGTCTCCCTCACCCAAGGCAGCGAACCGCTGCACGAGCCGATCTTCTTCAAAGGCGTGCGCGAGGGCGTTGACGTCGAGGTCGCGCTGCAATGGACCGACGCGATCCACGAGGTGATTTTCACCTACGCCAACAATATCCACACGATCGAAGGCGGCACGCATCTGTCGGGCCTCAAGTCGGCGCTGACCCGAACCATCAACTACTACGCGGTCAAGAACAATCTGTTCAAGAACAAGGAGATGCGGCTTGAGGGCGACGACACCCGCGAGGGTCTCGCCGCCATCGTCAGCATCAAGATCGGAGAGCCGCAGTTCGAGGGCCAGACCAAGACCAAGCTCGGCAACTCCGAGGTCGAGGGAATTGTTACCGGGCTGGTGAACGAGAAGCTCGGCGAGTTCCTCGAGAAAAATCCCCCGGTCGCGAAAAGGATCGTCGCACGAACGGTCGAGGCGGCCACCGCGCGCGAGGCCGCCCGCAAAGCCAAAGATCTGGTGCGGCGCAAGGGCGCGCTCGACTCCGGTTCGTTGCCCGGCAAGCTCGCGGACTGCCAGGAGCGCGACCCCGCGCACGCCGAACTGTTCATCGTCGAGGGCGACTCGGCCGGCGGATCGGCAAAGGGCGCGCGCGATCGGCGCACGCAGGCGATTCTGCCTTTGTTCGGCAAGGTGCTGAACGTCGAACGCGCTCGTATCGACAAAGTGCTTTCTTCGGAAAAGCTTCGGGTCCTGATTTCGGCGCTCGGGATGGGGGTGGCGAACGAGAAAGACTTGAGCAAACTTCGCTATCACAAGATCGTTATCATGACCGACGCCGACGTGGACGGCTCGCACATCCGCACGCTGTGGCTGACTTTCTTCTATCGCCAGTTTATCGAGATCATCGAAAACGGTTACCTCTATGTCGCGCAGCCGCCGCTGTTCCGCGCCAAGAAGGGCAAGACCGAGCGCTATCTGAAAGATGAAGCCGCGCTCGAAGACTACCTGACCGATCTCGGCGCAGAAGCGGTCGCGTTGGAGTCGGGCAAGGGCAAGGACGCGCGCGAGTCCAAGGGCGCCGCGCTGAAGGCGCTGGTGCGTAAAGCGCTGCATCTCGAAAGGATGTACGAGGGGCTGGAGCGCCGTTCCAAGGAGCGTCCGATCGTCGCGTCGCTCGCGAGGCTCGCCTCCGAAAAGACCATCTCGGACGAGAGCTTCGAATCCGAGAAGGCGGCGAAACAAATGGCCGAGGCGATTCGCAAGGACTCCAGGGACGACAACCTCGTTTTCAAAATCGAGCCCGACGGCGAGGCGCATTTCCGCGCCGTGTTCAGCCATACCCAAAACGGGGCCCGGCCGCCGACCGTCGTCGATATGACGCTGCTGCACACCGGCGAACTGCGCGAGATTCGACGGCTCGCACCGGAGCTCGATGCGATCAAGGCGCCCTACAAGCTCAAGAACGGCGACCAGGAGACGGCTGTCGATACGCTGATAGCGGTCGCCGAATTGGTGCTCGCCGCGGGCAACAAGGGCGTCGAGGTGCAGCGCTACAAGGGTCTCGGCGAGATGAATCCCGAACAGCTATGGGCGACCACCATGAACCCCGAGACGCGTTCGATGCTGAAGATGCAGATCTCATCGCGCGACGATGCGGAGAAAACTTTCGCCACGCTGATGGGCGATCAGGTCGAACCGCGCCGCCTGTTCATCGAGGAGAATGCGCTCAACACCCGCAGCCTGGACATCTAGCGCGCGGCCGCCGGTGAAAGGTCGCGAACATTTTACATCATATGCGCCGAGCGGCGCGCAGGTTTAGCATAAATGGCTGAAACCAACGGGAACGAACCGCTTCACAACGAACCCACGCTGCTGAATATCGAAGACGACATGCGGCAGTCCTACCTGGACTACGCGATGTCGGTAAATATCGGGCGCGCGCTGCCGCAAATCCGCGACGGCCTGAAGCCGGTGCATCGCCGGATTCTGTATGCGATGTTCCGCGAAGGATTGCTCGCGAACCGCCGTTACTCGAAATGCGCCGGCGTCGTGGGCGAGGTCCTCAAGCGCTACCATCCCCACGGCGACATGTCGGTGTACGACGCGCTGGTCCGGATGGCGCAGCCGTTCTCCTTGCGTTACCCGCTGATCGACGGGCAGGGAAATTTCGGCTCAGTGGATGGCGACCCGCCCGCCGCGTACCGCTACACCGAGTGCAAACTGACGCGGCTGGCGGAGCGGATGCTCGCCGATATCGAGAAGGACACCGTCGATTTCGTCCCGAATTACGACGGACAGCATCGAGAGCCCGAGATCCTGCCCTCGCAGATACCGAACCTCTTGATCAACGGTTCGGACGGAATCGCGGTCGGGATGGCGACCAATATTCCGCCGCACAACCTCGGCGAGATTTGCGACGCGTTGCTCGCGCTCATTAACAAGCCCGGCATCACGCACGAAGAAATCCTCGATATCGTGCCGGGTCCCGACTTTCCGACCGGCGCGCAGTTGCTCGGCAAGCAGGCGATTCGCAACGCGTACCTGACCGGCCGCGGCTCGCTCACGATGCGCGCGCTGGCGTCGATCGAGACCGACAAGCGCAGTTCTCGCGCGTCGATCATCGTCCGCGAGATCCCGTACCAGGTGAACAAGGCGCGGATGATCGAGCGGATGGCCGAGCTGGTTAACGACAAGCGAATCGAGGGAATCAGCGATCTGCGCGACGAATCGGATCGCGACGGGATGCGGATCGTGATCGAGCTCAAGCGCGACGCCGAGCCGCGGATCGTGCTGAACCAGCTCTACAAGCTGACCCAGATGCAGCAGGGCTACGGCATCATTTTACTTGGCATCCACGAGGGACGGCCCAGGGAGATGAATCTGCTGCAGATGCTGGACGCGTTCCTGGAGCATCGCAAGATCGTTATCACGCGGCGCACGCGCTTCGAGTTGAAGGAAGCCGAGGCGCGGCTTCATATCCTCGGCGGGTTGCTGATTGCGCTCAAAAATCTCGACGCCGTAATCAAGCTGATTCGCGGATCGAAGGACGCCGAGACTGCGCGCAGCGGCCTGATGAAGCAATTCGGGCTCTCGCAGTTGCAGGCGCAGGCAATCCTCGATCTCACGCTGCGCCGGCTTACCTCGCTCGAGCGCGAGAAAATCGAAACCGAGCACAAGGAAACCGTCGAGCTGATCGCGCGGCTGAAGAAAATTCTCGCCGACGAAAAGGAACTGCTCAAGATAATCGCAAAAGAGCTCGAAAGCATCAAAGAGGAATTCGCAGATCCGCGCCGCACGCAGATAATCGAGGCCGAGGGCGAGTTCTCGGTCGAGGACCTCATCGTCGAAGAGGACCAGCTCGTCACGGTCACGCATGGCGGCTATATCAAGCGCACTCCGCTGTCGCTCTATCGCACGCAAAAGCGCGGCGGCCGCGGCAAAATCGGCGCGACCACGACCGAAGAGGATTTCGTCGAACACCTCGAGCGCGTCTCGACGCACGACCGCCTGATGTTCTTCACGAGTGCGGGAAAAGTTTACGAACTGAAGGCCTACGAACTACCCGAGGGCGGGCGCGCGGCCAAGGGACGCTCGATCGCGAACCTGCTGAGCCTCGCGGGCGACGAGACCCTGTCGGCATTCATCCCGGTGCCGCGCGATACTGCCGGCAGGTTCGTCTTTTTCTCGACCCGGCGCGGACGCGTGAAGAAAACCGCGCTCGACGAGTACGAAAATATTCGCTCGAGCGGAATTATTGCGATCAATCTCGAAGACGGCGACACGCTTGTCGATGTTCGAATCACCGACGGCAATCAGCAAATCGTGCTCTCGACGCGCGAGGGGCAGGCGATCCGTTTCAAGGAAGAGGAGGCGCGCCCGATGGGCCGCGCGACCGGCGGCGTGGTCGGCATGGAACTCGAGTCGCAACCCATCAAAGAGGGCAAGACCGTCACATTGGTCGAGGACGAAATCGTTTCGATGTCCACGGTGCGCGACGACGAAACGCTGCTCACGGTTTCGGAGTTCGGTTACGGCAAACGCACGCCCGCCTCGGATTACAGACTGACCCATCGCGGCGGCAAGGGCGTCATCACGATGAACGTGACCGACAAGACCGGGAAAGTGATCAGCGTCCGGCAGGTGGGAGTCGACGATCAGGTGATGCTGATAACCGACGGTGGCAAGGTGATTCGACTCGCGGTCAAAGGCGTGCGCATCACGGGCCGCAACGCGCAGGGCGTGCATATGGTGCGGCTCGAGGGTAGCGAGCGAGTGCGCGCGGTGGCCGGCATGGCCGAGCGCGACGAGGACGACGCCAACGGCAACGGATCGAATGGCAACGGCGGCGCAGAGGATTCCGACGAATAGCTAACGCAGTGACTACGTAAGAGAGTAGTCACTGACTATGCCTTCGCGCTGGGGCGCGATGACACCGCGCGATACCATCGCGCGAGATTCGCTTGGTCATCCTGAATCCGAATATCCACGGTTCGTGCAAAGTCGATCATGCAAAGCGTGGTGATATCGGCGATCGAGAACCTGTCGCATGCGATGAATTCGCGACTCGCGAGATCCTCGTCCAGCCATGCGACTCGATCGATCGCCGCACGTTTCTGAATCTCACCGAACTCCGCTATCCGACTCCCGCGACCTTTCGCGATCTCGCTCAGATGCGACCACACGTGCCCGACCGGCGCGAATATTTCGAGCTCGATTCTCCGGTTCCACATCTCGACGAGTGCCCGCTCGCGCGCGCCGACGCCGAACAGCGGCGGTGTTGGTTGCAGTTCCTCGAAGTAGCGGCAGATCGCGACGCTCTCCGCGATGCAACTGCCGTCGTCGAGTTCCAAAACCGGGAGCGAGCCCGACGGATTCTTCTTATAGAACTCCGGCGTGCGATTTGCGTTCTTCATGATGTCGACCTGCACGAGTGGAACCTCGATTCCCTTCTCTGCGAGGAAGATTCTGACTCGGCGCGGACTCGGCGCAAGCGTGAAATCGTACATTCTCATGGGAATCTCCGAGCGTGCCGCGCGCTTGCTCTAATTGCCGGTCGGCGGTTCGCCGGCGCCGAGACCCTCTGCAACGTACGCATCTTCGGCCGCCGCGAGCGCACGCCCGCGCGCGACCTCGAATCCCATCGAGCCAAGGATTTCTTCGAGCGCGTTCAGAATCAGCATCACGTTTTCGCGGCGCGAGCCTTCACCCATCAGTCCTATCCGCCAGATCTTGCCCTTGAGCGGCCCGAGGCCGGCGGCGATCTCGATATTGAACAGCCGGAGCAACTCCGCGCGCACTTGCGCTTCGTCGATCCCGACAGGCACCGCGACCGTCGAGAGCTGCGGCAGCCTGTACCCTTCCTGGGCCGCGAGTTGCAGTCCCATCGCACGCACTCCGGCCTCAAAAGCCGCCGCGTTGGCGCGATGCCGCCGCCATCGTCTTTCGAGTCCTTCTTCGACGACGATCCTGAGCGCTTCGTAGAGCGCATAGTTCATCGTGATCGGAGCGGTGTGATGGTAGAGGCGGTCCGGTCCCCAGTAATGCTCGATCAGTGCGACATCGAAATACCATGAGCGGCATTTCGTCTTGCGCTTTCGAATCGAATCCATTGCGGATGCGCTAAACGTCACCGGCGATAGCCCCGGCGGCGCGCCGAGTCCTTTCTGCGTGCAGCTGTAACACGCGTCGATATTCCATTTGTCGATCTCGACCGGCACACACCCGAGCGACGTTACCGCATCGATCGCCATCATCGCGCCGTGGCGATGTGCCAACTCGGATATTTCCTCAAGAGGCTGATGTATCCCGGTCGACGTCTCCGCGTGAACGATCGCGACCAACTTCGGTTTCTTCGCCGCCTTGAGCGCCGCCGCGACTTGCGACGGCTCGATGATCCGTCCCCATACTGCTTCGACCTTGTGAACCCTGGCGCCCTGGCGCTCCGCTACTTCCCCGAGTCGCGTTCCAAACGCGCCGTTGACGCCAACCACGACTTCGTCGCCGTCTTCGATCAGGTTTGCCATCACGGTTTCCATCCCCGCGGATCCAGTGCCGGATACGGGGAACGTGATTTCGTTTTGGGTGCGGAAGACAAGGCGAAGCAAGCGCTTGATATCCTCCATCACCTTCATGAAGTCCGGATCGAGGTGGCCGACCACCGGCGACGCCATCGCCTTCATCACGCGCGGATGGACGTTTGATGGCCCGGGGCCGAGCAGAATGCGGGCCGCGGGTCTGAGTTCCGGAAATGTGTCCGCCAAATTTAGTTCCCCTACAGATTAATTTGTTGTCTAGAGATTGATGAACCTTGCCATTATGACGGGATCAATCGCAAAAGCATAAACCGCGCGCTCTGGCCGGCGCGCCTTTGCCAGAATGATGGTAGAGTTCTGCGTGCGTGGATGCGCGATCACAATGAGCTCCATCGACGGCAACCTTCTCGGCGAACTTCGGGAGATTCTCGGAAGCGGCGGAATCGTTTCGCACACTACCGAGCTTAAGGTGTACGAGTGCGACGGATGGACCGTTGAGAAAAGCATCCCCGACGTGTTGCTGCTTCCACGTTCGACGACGCAGGTGAGCGCAGTGCTAGCGGCGTTGCATCGACGCGGCGTCGCGTTCGTTCCGCGCGGTGCGGGTACCGGCTTGTCGGGCGGATGCCTTCCGTTGAATGCACCCGCGATGATTTGCACATCGAAAATGAATCGGATCTTGGAAATCGACTGCGAGAACCGGCGTGTCGAAGTCGAGAGTGGCGTTGTCAATCTGCACGTGACCAACGCGGTCAAGGCCAACGGGTTTTTCTACGCGCCCGATCCGTCCTCGCAGGTGGCGTGCACCATCGGCGGCAATATAGCCGAGAATTCCGGCGGTCCGCATACGCTCAAGTACGGCGTGACTACCAATCATGTGATGGCGCTCGAAGTCGTTCTGCCTGACGGCGAAGTTGTAGAGCTCGGCGGACCGGCCGAGGAACGATGCGGCTACGATTTGGTCGGAGCGTTCGTCGGCGCGGAGGGCACGACCGGAATCGTCACGCGCGCAACGCTCAAACTCATGCGCGAACCGGAGAACCATCGCACTCTTCTCGCTTCGTTTCCCGACGTGGACAGCGCGACGCGCGCCGTGTCGACAATAATCGCGTCGGGAATCGTACCGGCGGCTGTTGAAATGATGGATCAACTGATCATCCGCGCCGTCGAAGAAGCATTTCATGTCGGTCTGCCCGCTGATGCGGGCGCGGTGCTGATCATCGAGCTCGACGGACTCGAGGCCGGACTCACCGTTTGTGCAGACGCGGTCGCGGGCATGGCGGAGTCCAGTGGGGCGACGACGGTGAAGCTGGCG
>JBGPNU010000129.1:0-8608 GCA_041487675.1 Binatus sp. (SeqCode) | reverse complement strand
CTTATCGTTTGCGACAGTGCGAGCACGCGCCCAAAGACCTCGCCGAGATCCTCCGCACGACCTTCCGCGCCACCGGAATCCTCCGCGGCTTCGACTTCGGCGTTTCCGGAAGCCGGTTCCGCCTCGGCCGGAGGCGCGACTCGATCGAGCCCCTCGGCGCCGGTGGCAAACGTGTCTTCGATGAGTTCCGCTTGGGTGAGTTCCGCCCGCACGGGACTCGACTCGATCGACTTGATTTCAATTCCCGATTCGGCGCCTTCCGCCGACGCTTCCGCGCTTGATCCGCTTTCCGCTCGCGCGTTTGCGACCGGCGCCGGAGGCCTCGACGGTGCTCCGTTCTTATCTGCGGCGGATGGCCGCAACTCGGCGGTTTTGGCGCGTGGGCCGTTGGGATCTTCGACCGGCGCGGGCGGGGAAACCTTCGGCTCGGCCGCCGGTTCCTGTTCCACTTCCGTGGAATGGATCGGACCCAGGCGCTCGCGCAGCGTGATCGTCGCGCTCCCGGAATTGCCTTGGCGCGTCTGCTTGGCGCGATATCTATTCTCGATCGAGGTCTGCCCAATCAGCTCGACTATCTCGATTCCGCCCTTCAGAGTCGCGCCCGCTTTAAGCGGTGTCGGCCGCGTCGGCGAGGACGGCGCGGATACCGACCGGGACAGGCCCTGTCCGCATCGATCGCAAAATTTCGCGTCGTCCGGCGCCTTTTCGCCGCATTCAGGACAGGTGATCATGCGCCGCTACCTTCTTCGAAACTGCAATATAGCACCACCCAGCACCACCTGGTCGCGATCTTTCAGTTTGTAGAGTTGATCGCGCCCCAATCTGCCGCGGCCCGCGATATAGGTGCCGTTCAGGCTGCCCAAGTCGCGGATAAAATAATCGGCGCCGCGCTTGATTATCTCCGCATGATGGCGCGACACGCGCTCCGCACCATGCGCGAGCCGCTTCAGATCGATATCGAGCTTGTCGGCGCCGTCTTGCGAACGCCCGATAAGAGTGCGCATTCCGAAGATGCCAAACTCGGTTTCGTCGCCGCGTGCGACCAGCTTCGCCGGCGCCTTCGATATGTCCGCGCCGTTGCCATTATTCTCCTCGAACAGATGATCGGCGCGCGGCGCCGTATCTAGAGGCGACGATTCCAGCGTCGAGCTCGGACGCGCATCGTACGATCGCCCGCCGCCTAGCGGTTTCAGCTCTTTGGTCTTTGCGGTCGAGGAAACGCTGGGCGCGCCACCTGCGTTCGTGGCGGCGAGGCGCGATTTGAGTCGCCGCTCGATTAGATCGCGCGCCTTGCCGCCGAGTTCGATCGCTTTCCTGATTTCTTGCCCCACCATCCTGGCCGCGCTCCCCGGATGGCTTCCGCCGCTTTTGATTTTCTCCCCGACCGGCTGATTCAGCACGATCGTCGGCATCGTCGAGGCCGGCGCTCCGGATCGTGAGGCCGAAGCTCCACTCGAAGAAGCTCCGCTCGAAGATCGCCAGGGCGCGGAGCGTCCGCGCGGCGCCGAATCCGGCGCGGAACTGTCGAAGACAACCGTTGACATCGTGGATGCCGGCGACGACGGGCCCGCGAAGCCTCCGCTCGCGCCGAGCTTCCCCGATACTTTCGGTGGCGGCACCGGCAGCGCGCGCAGCATCTCTTTGGCCGAGGCCGGCCGCTTCGTCATGTCCTGCTCGAGCGCGCGCATCACAACCTCGGCGGTCTTGATTGAAACTTCGGGCGCGATACCGCGGATCGGCGGGAAGCTGAACGGCGGTTCGAGCTGCGGGTCGCGTCCGCTCAGCAGATGATGCATCGTGGCGGCGAGCGAGTAGAGGTCCGAGCGCGGCTCGACTTTGCCCATATACTGCTCGGGCGGCGCATATCCGACCGAGCCGATTTGAGTGCCGCGTCCGCCGGGCGGCAGGAAGCGCGCGATTCCGAAATCGATCAGCATCGCGCGGCCGTCCTTGTCGATCATGATGTTGCCGGGTTTCAGATCGCGATAGATGATCGGCGGCTTCTGCGCGTGCAGAAAATCCAGCACCTCGAGCATCTGCCGCGCCCACCTGAGCACCTTGTCCTCGTCGAGCCTGCCGCGCGGGCCGAGCTTGTCGAGCACCGCCTGCAGGTCTCCGCCCGCGACGAATTCCATCACCAGGTACTGGCGCTGGTTCTCGGCGAAGTGATCGATCAGGGTCGGAATTCCCGGATGCGACAGGCGCGCGAGCACGTTGGCCTCGCGGGTGAAATCCTCGATCGCTTTTTTCTCCTGGATTCCGTCGCCGACGACCATCTCTTTGACCGCGACCGGACGGTTCGCGAGCCGGGTGTCGTTGGACAGGTACACGCGTCCCATCCCGCCCACGCCAAGCACCTTCTTGACGCGATAGCGACCGTCGAGAAGATGGCCCTCGGTGAGCGCCTCACCCGCATTCATGACGATTTTCTAAAGCCCTCGTTTACTTCCGCGCACGCGGACTCGGCCCCGAGCGCGCCTAAGGGCAGGGCGATCAAGATATCGGTTCGATCACCAGCTTGAGGAACGTTTTCCCGATAATTACCTCGTCGCCCGACTTGATCTCGGCCGGACTGCCCGGCGACAGGCGCGGTTGACGATTCACATAGGTGCCGTTCAGGCTGCCGATATCTTCGATCGTGATCTTGCCGCCGTCGATTCGAATCAGCGCATGCTTGCGCGAAATCTTGGCTTCCGGATCGTCGGCGTCGAGATCCACTTCCGGAAACGATCCGGTCTCCGGATCCCATCGACCGACCAGGTTGTTGCCGTCTTCGAGCGGGAACTCCTGTCCCTTGCGTCCGCCGCGAACTACCGAGAGCTTCGCCTTGAACGCGGCCGGCGCTCCCGGCGGCGCCGCAGCGGCCGGCGCTTCCGCACCTTCCTTCTTCAGATCTCCGGTCGGCACTTCAGAGGTCGGCGTTTCGCCGTCCGGCTTCGCAGCGATACTCTCGGCAGTCGGCGCCGGCGGCGTTTCGCTTTTGCTCTCTGCGCCAGGAGCGGCGGGGGCGCCGCCGGCACCGGAGATACCGCCCGCAGCAGCGGCCGCCGCGAGCTTCGCGCCGCATCCGTCGCAGTAATCAAGTCCGTCCATGTTTTCGTAGCCGCATTCGCCGCATTTGATCATGTTCTAGGCCCTCGCTGGGAAGTACGGAGTCCCGTTCTGCTGGTTTCAGGATATACTATTCGGACTTCTGAAAATCCTTCAACGCCTCTGGATCGAGCATCTGGGTTTTGCGCACCACCGCCTGCGCCTGCAACAGCGTGGTTTTGGCCGCCTTGGTCTGCAACGTCTGGGTTTTCTTGATTTGATCCAGCAGGCCCGCGAGCGCCTGGGTCGCCTTGACGTTGCCCATCCGCTGGGTGCCCTGCAGCGCGTTGCCGAGCAGCCGCGTCGCGCGATCGATATGGCCCGCTTTGAGTTCCTCTTCGGCCTTCGCTTGCAGCTTTGCGATCGAGACCTGGTCCACCAGGTTCATGACCCGGCCGTTGCGCTTGCTGGTCAGCGTGCGATCGAGCGTGTAATCAACCGCGAGATCGCAACTCGCGGTCGCTTCGCCGGCGCCCGGAACTTCGTAATGAAAATTACTCTGCAGGATTCGGACCTGCCCCGGCTTGCGCGGTGGAAGCACCAGCGTGAGCAGCACCGAACCCGGCACTCCCGCCTGCAGGTCGCCTATTTCGTAGCCGATTTTCCGGTCTTCGCCGACCAGCGGCGTGCCGAGCACGTAGATTTCCGGCGACGCGCGAAACGCCTCGCGCACCTGCACGCCCTGCGACAGCGTCACCTCGATTCGCCCGTTGCGCAGCGTGACCGAGCGCAGTCCCTGCAGTTCGTCTTCGAAAATACCGGGGATCTCGGCCGGATCGCCGATAAAATGATATTTGCCGTTGGAGTCCTGCGACAAACGCTGCAGCAGCTTCTCGTTGAACTCCACCCCCACGCCCATCGTCGAGAACGAAATCTGATCGCGATTCTTCTCGACCAGGTCGATACACGCCGTTTCCTCGTAGGTCTGCCCGTCGGTCAGCACCAGCACCCGATTCAGCCGATCGCCGCTCAGGTTTTTTTTGACCTCATCGATTGCCGCGCGCATCCCGAGCGCCATCTGCGTGCCGCCGCCGATTTCGAGCAGATCGATATCGTCGAGCGCCCGGATGATCGCGCTCTTGTCGCGCGCCGCGTCGGGCGTCAAGATCACTTTCGGCTTGTCCGCAAACACGACGATCGAGACCTTGTCGTCGCCGTTCAGATTGTCGGCCAGAAACTTGACCGCCTCCACCACGAATTCGAGCCGCCGCTCGTCGTACATCGAGCCCGACCGATCGATAACCACGCCCAGGTTGAGCGGCACTCGGCCGCCGCCACCTTTGCCGCGGGCGACCGCCTCGAGCAGGACATAGAGAACGAAGTTTTCCGCGCTGGAGAGCACATGTTCGCTGCTCGCGAGCGCCTCGAAGCTAAGCGGGTCGGCCATTTGGTCAAATCTCCCGATGCCAATTGTAGGTTCAAGCCGTCGAGCTTGGCAACCGACCAATTAGAATACGAGACCGCCACCGGGTAAACCAACCCCCCGCGGCAGGTCGTGCTGTCTAAATTCGGGGCTGAGTGGCTGAATTTCAAATCGTCAGTGTCTTAATTTGCCGGGACGAAGCTGGAAAGTCACTGCGCGGCAGTCGCGTTGTGGATCAGCTTTTACAACCTGTGCCGCATGCACGAATCGCTGCGCTGTACGCCCGCGATGGCGCTTGGCGTAACGGGATCATATCTGGACGATTGCCGAGCTTGTGCAGGCTGCACTTGAGCCTCAGGACGTGCCGCCATTACCGGATCGCACGCCACAATCGATGCTCAGGCTCGGGTACACGCCCTTAAAGCTGAGAGTGATCCCGACCGAGCGGAAAGATGACCAAACCGCGCTGAAAGGATTATCGCGCGGTGTTGGCCTTATGGCGCTTGTATAGATCCTCGGGAAGAAGAACTTTCAGGATGTAATCAAACGCGCCCATCTTCGTTTTGGGAACCTGAGCTACAGCTTCATCCAGGGACTTCTTCCCTTGAAGGTAGTCTTGAACGATGGAATCGAGTTCAGGGTCTTCCAACAATACTTGGTTGCTCAGTGGCATGAGCCGCGCCTCCTAGACATATAGACAACCCAATCAGTTGGACGTATGGAGCCAGTTGGTCTTCAAGAGACTTCACGTCAAAAGCGTTTGGCCCCGTCGCGTCCACATTCACCACCCCTACTCTACGATGATCGCACGAAATTGGTATCGATAAAACAGAACGATACGGGGCATCTTCACGAAAAATACCCTTCAATTCGGGACTTTTTACATCGCGAATATATACCGCTTTCATATCTTCGATGGCCTTTCCCGCTCCGAGAGCCCCAAACGGCACATTTATCTTTTGGCGGTCTTTAGTGTGCCTTGAAAACAAAATCAAGCGCAACACGCGCTCAGTTTGGTCATACACCATTAAATTCGCCGAAATGACACCTTCACTTCGTTCTAGCAACACATCTTTAGCTTTATCTTCGATAATTGTAAGAATTTGAAGCTGAATCGTCTCAATAGTGTCTTTATCGTCGCATCCGTTTACGAGGGCTTGCAGCTGTTTCAGCGATCCCGCAGCTGCCTTATCGAAAATCAGCTGACGCGCCCATGATGCTTCTTGGCCGCCCGAAAGTTTGTATGCAGCAGCCACGAAATAACACATGAGAAGTGTCCGGAAAGCCCACTTTTGGTCGCTTCCGTAGGTCAACCAAAGCGGCAGAAATGTATAAACGACGCGAGCGAGTATGCGAGGACCTTGTATCAGCCATTCCGAAACCGGCGAGAACAGCGAACGGCGGATCGCGTAAGTGAACTGATTCGTTTTGCATCCCCCCGGATGCCTATCGCAGATAACTGAAAGTGGAACGGAAAACAAGTCACAGCATCAAACAGCCTGCCACTAGCGGTACCATTTTGTCAGGCTGAACAGTTCAGCCCGACTGTCTTAATTTCCCCGCCTCAGTGTCTTAATTCAGCCAGTACCCCGCGGCGGCCGCGATACCGTACCTGCTAGGACGTTTCGCGGTTAGTACGGATACAATGTTCTCCGGTCTGACGTGCTCGGTATGAACATCCGTTGCGCTGGATGCCCTCCGCAAAAAAGCGTAAGAACGTAACCGCTATGGATTTACGCGCACAATGCGCAATCGCCGGGCTCGGACAGACCCGGATGGGCAAGAACTTTGATCATCCCGGCCCGGTCGGCTTCGCTGCCGAGGCCGTCAACCTCGCCCTCGACGACGCCGGCCTCGCTCGCTCCGACCTCGACGGCTTGCTCGTCAACCCCGGCATCACCTGGTTCAACAATCCGATGGCGTCCTACTCGCTGCAGCAGGCGATGGGGCTCCGCAATCTCCGCCTGACCGCGACGATGAATCTCGGCGGCGCGACCGCAGCCGCGATGGTCATGCATGCCGCCCAGTCCATCGCCGCCGGCATGGCCGACTGTGTCGCGTGCGTATTCGCCGACGCGCCGCTCCGTCCGCCGTCACCGAGCAAGGGCAAAGGCGAGGGTTCTGCGAGCGCTTACGGTTTCGCCCAGGGACTCAACGCGCACTACGGCCTTTTCGGCGTCAATAGTCAGTATGCGTTCGTCGCGCAGCGCCATATGTATCGCTACGGCACCACCAACGATCATCTGGGCGCGATCGCTGTCGCCGAGCGCGCGTGGGCCAACTCGAACCCCGAGGCCCAGTTCTTCGACACCCCGATGTCGATTGCCGATTACCACGCCTCGCGATGGGTCGTTGAGCCGTTCCATCTCTACGATTGTTGCCTGGTCTCCAATGGCGGTCTCGCGGTTATCGTGACCTCCGCCGAGCGCGCGAAGAACCTTAAGCGTCCGCCCGTCTATATACTAGGGATGGCGCAGGGTCATCCCGGTGGCGATCCGATGGAAACCCTGGTCTCTGGCGCACCGATCGCCAAAACGACCGCCTTCAAGATGGCGGGCATCAGCTTGAGCGACGTCGATTTCTGCGAAATCTACGATTGCTACACCTTTACGGTGCTGGTCACGCTAGAGGACTACGGATTTTGCAAAAAGGGCGAGGGCGGCCCGTTCGTTGCCACCGGCGCAATCGGCCCGGGCGGCTCCTTACCGGTGAACACCGGCGGCGGCCAGCTCAGCTCTTTCTATATGTGGGGGATGACCCCGGTCAGCGAGGCGATCGTGCAGATTCGCGGCGATGGCGGCCGCCGGCAGGTGCCCAAACACGAGGTTGGACTCGTTTCCGGCAACGGCGGTATCCTTGCTACGCATTCGACCCTCGTCCTTGGATCGCATCCCTGAACGCCAATCGCGCACGGTCACGCGCTTGCGACGTGACGACGCGCAACTTCAACCGATATCAGCGACGAGTCGAATTCCGATGCCATCAATCAGTAAACCCGTTCCAGCCATTACGCCCGAGATGCGCGAGTTTTTCGACGGCGCGCGCGCCGGCCGCCTGATGGTGCAGAAGTGCGGCGGATGCGGGATGCTGCGATTTCCCGCTTACGAGCTATGCTCGAAATGCAACTCGACCACGTCGAGTTGGGTCCCCGTCTCCGGCCGCGGCGAAGTGTTCAGCTTCAACATCATGCACCAGGTTTATCACCCCGCCTTCGCCGCCGAGGTTCCCTACGCAGTGGTCGTCGTCGAACTGGAAGAAGGATGCAAATTCGTCTCCAACCTCATCGGCGTGAAGCCGCATGAGATCAAATGCGGGATGCCGGTTGAGGTGATGTTTGAAAAGCTCAGCGATGAGGTATCGATTCCGAAATTCCGGCTCCGCAGCGCGCACTGACCAACGCCGCCGTCGCGGGTCACGCCAAAGTCATTTCCGATCCTGAGCTTCTTCAGAAATTAAACACGGACAAAAATAAAAAATAATGTTGTCGCTCGAACAAAAATATCTTCAGCGTCTTATCGAGAGCTCGTCGGATATCATCATTGCCGTCGATTGCGGCGGCATCGTGAACTATTACAACGACGGCGCGCGCACCAGCCTCGGCTACAGCCCGGAAGAAATCATCGGGCAGAACTGCACCCGCATCTATACCTCGCTCGAAGAGGCCCGCCGCGTGATGAAGGCGATGCGCGAGTCGTCGGACAAGGGCCGAATCGCCAGCTTCGAGTCGGTCTTCCGCAACAAGGCGGGCGAGCTGATCCCGGTCATGATCTCGGGTTCGCTGATTTACGACGATGAAGGCAAGGAAGCCGGCTCGATAGGCTTCGCGCGCGATATCCGCCGCCTCCGCCACGCGCAACAGCTTGCCACCGCCGGCGAGATCGCGGTCAGCCTCGCGCATGAAATCAACAACCCCCTGGAATCGATCACCAATAATCTCGATTTGCTCTCGCGATCCGTCCCGGAGCACCTCAGCGAGTCGGAAAAAGCTGTCGAGAACGAGCGCCTCGACTCGATTCGAAATTCCATCGAGCGCGTGCAGGCGATCGTTCGCCGCCTCGACGAGATGACCCGCAGAGGCGAGTACGAAACCCGCGACTACCTCGCCGGCAAGCGGATGGCGGATCTCGCGCCACGCGAAGGTGAAAACGAACCGCG
>JBGPNU010000128.1:0-8712 GCA_041487675.1 Binatus sp. (SeqCode) | reverse complement strand
GAGCTTGTCCTGTAGGCGGCGCATGGTTTCCGGATCGGCGCTGACCTGCATCCCGGATTCATCGCCGGGTTCGGCGGCGCGCAGGTGGAGATCGTCGAGATCGACGGTGAGGTCGTTCACCGTGTCGCCGGGCGCAATTGGAGATGCGTGCTTGAGCCGCGAGATCGGCAACGCGAGCGCGGCCAGCACAATCGCACCCGCGAATGGGTAAATGGCGCGCGACACGCGCCGGCGCTCGATCCGCGCGGGAGCGAATTCGTCCTGATAACCGAGGGCATCTTCAACCAGATACGACCAGAGTGTTCCAGGATTGGGTTTATCCGCGAGCGCGACGATCGTGGAGAGACGGTCCTTCAATTCAGCGCGATCGTCGGCGATCATGGCCGCACGCGCGGCGCCCGCGCGCATCCGCCATGCCGCACGGATCGCGCTGACGATACCGAGACCGGCGCCGATCGCCATTAGCGGAGTAAAAATCAGAAAAGCCAGCGGCGAAAGTACGTATGCGCCGGCAAAAACGGCGGCGCCGGCCGCGATAACAATCGCGAGCGTGAAGAATATCGCATGCTGCCATGCCAGCGAGTTTAGCCGCGTGCTGAGCGAGCCCACGCGACCCAGGATCAACCCGAGTTTCTCGCCGAGTTTCTCGTCAGCTCGCCGGTCTTGTGAGGGGAACGACATCTAAGCGCGCCGAGCGCGTGAATCGAGGATAGTTAAGGTCCGCCAATCAAGCAACGACATATTCGACGGGCGCAAATTGAGCCGCTGCTGTCGGCAATCAATCCATCTCGATGAACTTTTGCTCGATTAACTTTGCTCGATGAACTTTGACATTCTAGCGCGGTTCCTTGAGTCCGGCATCGTCAGCGGCGCCCAGCGCAAGCGCGGACCAATCCATGTCGGCGCGGCCCTTGGCGATCGCGGAGATGAAGCGGTCGTGCAGCAGGCTCGCGGTCGGCATCGGGGCGTGAGCCTCGGCTGCGGTCATCAGCACCAGGTCGATATCCTTGAGTCCGAGCGGAAGGCGAAAGCCGGCGGGTGTGAACCGCCCGTGCGCGATTGCAGGGCCATAACCCTGGTACACAGGAGCCGCAAAGATCGTGCTCGTGAGCATCTCGATCGCAGCGACCGGATCGACGCCGCTCTTGCGAACCATCGCGAGCGCCTCGCCGATCGCCTCCATCGCGGCCGCGATCATGAAGTTGCCCGCGAGCTTGACCACGTTCGCGGCGTCCGGATGTTCGCCGAAATCGAAAACGCTCTGTCCCATCGCGTCGAGAATCGGGCGGACTTTGGCCTTCGCGTCGGGAGGTCCAGAAACACAGATGCGCAATTGCTTTGCGGCCGCGGCATTCGGGCGTCCGAACACCGGCGCCGCAACCATCACGCTTCCGCGCGCCGCGTGCCAGGCGGAAAGCTTTCGCGTGATCGCAGGCGACACGGTTGTCATCGAGATGTGAATTCCGTCGGGGGCGAGGCCCTCGGCGAGCGCATCCTTGCCCGTCACCAGCGCGTCGAGCGAGGCATCATCCGCGAGCATCGAGATTACGACGCCGCCCGGATGCGCGACGTCGCCGGCGCGATCCGCGCGATGAGCGCCCTTGCCGATAAGCGGCTCGGCTTTCGCCGCGGTGCGATTGTAAACGGTGAGATGGAAACCCTCGGCGAGCAGGTTTGACGCCATCGGCAATCCCATCGCGCCCAAGCCGACGAATCCGATCCTTTGCCCGATTTTTTGTGTCATGCGATAACGCTACCACGCCGGATGGATGTGGCAATTGCAGGGGCCAGCCCCTGCACCCATGTCAGGAAGAAGATTAAGACAGGAAGCGCGAAACCCATCGCCCCAGGCGCATGTGTGGGTTTCGCATCCGGATCTTCTCTTCAGGCGTTGTTCAGCGCGAGCGCACGACTCCGATTCGCGGGCACAGCTCGGCGATTTTGCATCGCGAGCACCATGGCGAAGTCGGATGGCAAATCGTCTGACCGAACGCGACGAGAATTCCGTTGTACTCGATCCAGTGACGCGGTGGCAGCACCTTGCGCAGCGCGATCTCGGTCTTGTCGGGCGTTTTGGTTTTCACCAGCCCCCATCGATTGGAAATGCGATGGACGTGAGTATCGACGCAGATTCCCGGCTTGGCGTAGGCCTCGGTCACGACCAGATTGGCGGTTTTGCGCCCGACGCCTTTCAGTGTCAGCAGCTCGTCGATCTCATTGGGCACGCGTCCGTGAAACTTGTCGATCAAGTCGCGGGATATTCCGCGAATCACGCGCGCCTTGATCCGATAGAAGCCGACCGGATAGATGAGGCGCTCGAGAGTCCTGGCCGACAGCGCGAGCATCTTCGCCGGCGTGTCGGCGCGCGCGAACAGCCGACCCGAGGCGACCAGGGTCGTCTGGTCTTTGGTGCGCAGGCTCAGGATGCAACCGATGAGCGTCTTGAATGGATCCCGACTCTGCATCGCGATGAAACTGACTATAGGCGCGTTCCACTTGTGCGCCTCGCGTCTCAGGATCGACAGCGCGCGACTGACGGCGCGCGCATCGAGATTGTTCGGCGCCCGATGCGACGCGATCGCGCGCGGCGCTTCAGTTTTCTTTGGCGATGCCATTTGTCGATCTATCGAGCCGATCTATCACGCGCATACACACGCCACTAAACGGGCTGCGTGACTCTCATTTGACGGGTTGCGGCGGTTGGGAATAGCTTTTCCGACGCTGGGGACGCGCTCACGCGCGCAAATCAGTCCGCAGTTTGTGCGGATCCTCAAGGAGGCGACACCCTTCATGGATATCAGCAAGGACAAGCTGCTCGAGATGTACCGCACGATGCAGAAGATCCGGCATTTCGAGTCCAAGGCTCGCGATCTCGCGCTGGCCGGCGAGATTCCGGGCTTCGTCCACGTATCGATTGGCGAGGAAGCATCGGCGGCGGGTGTCTGCGCGGCGCTGCGCAAGACCGATCGCATCACGTCAACCCATCGCGGCCACGGCCATCTGATCGCCAAGGGTGGGCGGCTGGATAAAATGATGGCGGAAATTCTCGGCAAGCGCACCGGCTACTGCAAAGGCAAGGGCGGTTCGATGCACATTGTCGATTACTCACTCGGTATCCTCGGCGCCAATGGAATCGTCGGCGGGGGCCTGCCGATCGCAACCGGCTCGGCGCTGGGCGCCGTAATCGCGGGCAAGGACGACGTGACGGTGGGGTTCTTCGGCGACGGCGCGTCGAACGAGGGCACTTTCCACGAATCGCTGAACCTGGCGGCGGTGTGGAAACTGCCGGTGGTGTTCGTGTGCGAGAACAATGGCTTCGGCGAGTTCACCCCGATGGCCACGGTGACCTCGGTGAAAGACATCGCGATCCGCGCGGCGGCGTACGGAATGCCGGGCCAGATCGTCGATGGCAACGACGTGATCGAAGTCTTTCAGCATACCAGCGCGGCGGTGGCGCGCGCTCGCGCGGGAGAAGGTCCCACCTTGCTCGAATGCAAGACCTACCGATGGGAAGGGCACGTGGTCGGCGAGCAGGCGTTTCTCGGCGACGGCGCTTACCGGGAAAAATCCGAGATCGAGGCATGGAAGCTCAAATGCCCGCTCGTCCGGTTCGAGAAATGGTGCGTGGAGAGCGGCAAGATAAGTTCCGCGGAGCTCAAGAAGATTGTCGCCGACACCGAAAAGGAAATGGAAGAAGCGATCGCGTTCGCGCGCTCGAGCGAATTGCCCGCCGCGTCGGAAGTCACCGACGACGTGTACGCCTGATACCGAGCGTTAGCGGAGGAACCGTCATGGCGCAGATCAATTTTATCCAGGCGATAAACCAGGCGCTCGCGGAAGAGATGGAACGCGATCCGCTAACCTTCCTGATGGGCGAAGACGTGGTGCTCGGCGCGTTCGGCGCGACCAAGGGGCTCATCGACAAGTTCGGCGCGAAGCGCGTGCGCAACACGCCCATCTCGGAGGCCGGCTTTGTTGGCGCGGCGGTGGGCGCGGCGATGGCGGGGACCCGCCCGATCTGCGAGGTCGAATTCGCAGGCTTTTTTTACTGCGCGTGTGAGCAGGTCTGCAACCAGGCCGCCAAACTCCGCTACATGTCGGGCGGACAGGCGACCATGCCGATAACGTTTCGTGCGGTCTTCGGCGCGATGGGCGGCGCGGCGGCGCAACATTCCGAGACCGTGTACGCTCAATTCCTGAGCGTGCCGGGACTGAAGCT
The DNA here is from genome assembly GCA_041487675.1 of Binatus sp. (SeqCode). Taxonomy (GTDB): domain Bacteria; phylum Desulfobacterota; class Binatia; order Binatales; family Binataceae; genus Binatus. The sequence goes on along the minus strand of JBGPNU010000128.1, from coordinate 4,493 downwards.
GGTGGTGCCCTCGGGACCGTCGGATATGAAGGGCCTGCTCAAGACCGCGATTCGCGACAACAATCCCGTGATCGTTTTCGAGCACGGCGCGCTCGGGGGCCTGAAAGAGGAAGTTCCCGCGGGTGAACATCTGGTGCCGTTCGGCAAGGCCGCGGTGAAACGAGAGGGAAGTAATGTGACGCTGGTCGCGATCGGCGCGATGGTGCAGAAGGCGATGAAGGTGGCCGAAAAACTTGAGCGGGAAAATATTTCGGTTGAAGTGATAGATCCGCGCACGCTGATTCCGCTGGATGAAAACGCAATCCTGGCGTCGGTCGAGAAAACCAATCGGATCGTGATCGCCGACGAGGGCCACTTGCGCGGCGGCGCCGCCGCGGATATCGCCGCGATTGTTGCGGACAAGGGCTTCGACTTTCTCGACGCGCCGGTGAGAAGAGTAACCTCTCTCGACGTGCCGATCCCATTCAGCCCGCCGCTCGAAAAAGCCGCAATCGCGGACGAAGGGCGAATCGAAGCCGCGATTCGTGACGTGGTTGGACGATAGCGCGACTCGGCGACGGAACCGGCTGTGGCTGTTGAAGTTACGATGCCTAAATTCGGGCTGACCATGCATGAAGGAACGATTCAGCGTTTCTTCAAAGCCGCCGGGGAGAGCGTCGCCGCGGGCGAGCCGCTCTACGAGGTCGAGACCGAAAAGGTTCTTTACGAAGTCGAAGCGCCCGCATCGGGAACCCTCGCGACGAGGTTGTTCGAGGAAGGTGAGACGGTCGAATGCGGCGTCGCGGTCGCGGTGATCGCTGAGCCCGGCGAGGATATCGCGGCGGTCGCGGCGCGTTATAGAGCGACCGCCTCGCGAGCGGAATCGAAGCCGGCGCCGAAGCCTGGCCTTTCCGGGCCGCGTGCCGCTCCGCCGCCGGCGACGGGCGCAAGACGCTCGGCGAGTCCGGTCGCGCGCAAACTCGCATCGGAACTCGGCGTCAATCTCGACAATATAGATGGCACCGGACCGGGCGGCCGGATCACGCGCGAGGATGTCGAACGCGCCGCGAAATCAGGCGCGCAAGCCGGCCTCGAGCGCATCGCGTTTCACGGGGTGCGCAAAGTGATCGCCGAGCGGATGCATCTGAGTCTCCAATCGAGCGCGCAGATCACTATTACAACCGAAGCCGACGTGACCGATGCGACTCGGTTTCGCAGCAGCCGCCCGCGCGAATTCGATTTCTCGTACACCGATCTCTTGATTTACGCAGTTGCGCGCGCCCTGATGCGGCATCCGCGAATGAACGCGCGACTCCTCGGCGCGGAGATCGCGATCGCGGCGAGCGCGAACGTCGGAATTGCGGTTGCGCTCGAAGAGGGGCTGATCGTACCGGTCCTGCGCAACGCGGAGAGCAAGTCGCTTGGCGATATCGCGCTCGAAAGCCGCACCCTCGGCGAGAAGGCGCGCGCCGGTCGTCTGAAACTTGAAGACGTGACCGGTGGCAGCTTCACGATAACCAACCTCGGGACTTGGGGCATCGACGCGTTCACGCCGATCCTGAATCCCGGCGAGACTGGAATTCTGGGCGTGGGACGAATAATCGATAAGCCCGCGGTTCACCGGGGCGAGATCGCCAAGCGCGCGATGATGTGGCTGAGCCTGACTTTCGATCATCGGATAGTTGACGGCGCGCCCGCGGCGGAGTTCCTTGGGAGCGTGATCGAGATTTTCAACTGCGGCGAACGATGAACGGCGGAATCCGGAAGCCCGATTCCTTCGGCCGGGGCGCTGCGGCGGTGCTAGTCATCGCGGCACTTTTTTTCATCGGCGTCACAATCGACTGCGAAGCGATAGCGGCCTCCACAGGCGCGCAGATCGTCGGGCCTTCCGAATCGAGAGGAGTGTCCAAAGCGCCGCCTCCACAACCAATCGATTGGGACAAGGTCACGCGGGAAGCGACCGACCTGCTCTCGAAGTACATCCAGATCAACACGACCAACCCGCCCGGCAACGAGATCGGGGCGGCGCGGATGCTCAAGGAGAAATTTCTTACCGACGGAATCCCGGCCACGACCTGGGAGCCGGAGCATGGCCGCGGGATTGTCGCGGCGCGGCTGCGCGGGATCGGCAAACACACCAAGTCAATAATTCTGCTCAGCCACATGGACGTGGTGCCCGCCAATCCGAAGGAATGGGAAGTTGCGCCGTTCTCCGGGGCGGTGAAAGACGGGAAAATCTGGGGACGCGGCTCGATCGACGACAAGGGCGCGGGCGTGATCGAGCTGATGGCGATGCTCGCAATCAAGCGCGCGGGAATCCTGCTCGATCGCGACGTGATATTCATCGCGACCGGCGACGAAGAAGAAGGCGGCAAGAACGGCGCGGGATGGTTCGTCGATCATGAGAACGACGTTTTCTCCGACGCCGGTTATCTGCTCAACGAAGGCGGCGGGATTCGCGTGCAGCCCGATGGGCGCAGGATTTACGTGGTGTCGGTCACCGAGAAGACTCCGCTCTGGCTGCGGCTCACGGCAACCGGTCTGGCCGGACACGCATCCGATCCACCGGCGGAGACGGCGGTCACGCGGCTGGTGCGCGCGCTCGGAAAACTCGGCGAGTACAAAACGCCGGTGCACGTCATCGGACCGGTCCAGGACTATTATCATTCGATGGCCGAAGCCGATCATGGCCCGGCACAATTATTGAATCTTCAAAACTCGCTGAAGGACCCGGCTTATTTGCAGAAGTTCCTGTCCGATCCCAGCCAGAACGCGCACGTGCGCGATACGATCACGCCGACGGTGCTCTCCGCGAGCCAGAAGACCAATGTGATTTCCGAAACTGCGTACGCGGAAGTCGATTGCCGGCTGCTGCCGGGCAGCGATCCGAAGGCGGTGATGAAGGAGATTAAAAAAGCGATCGGTGATAATTCGATCAAGCTCGACGTTATCCTGAACTTCCCGCCGATCTCGTCGCCATCACGCTCACCTTTGATGACCGCGATTGCAACTCTCGCCACGAACCGCAACACGGGGCAGGTCGTGCCGTCTATGATCATCGGCTTCACCGACAGCCATTACTTCCGACAAAAGAAAATCGTCTCGTACGGTTTCATCCCTGTTGAAATAAATCCGGCGGAAGCAAAGGGCGTCCATGGACTGAACGAACGGATCGGCGTCAAGGAACTCACCGACGGGATTCAGCGGATGGTCGAGTTGCTCAAGATTTTCGGGAGCCGGCAATAGGTGCCCAGATGATTCGAGCCGGGGTGGGATTTTCGACCGCGCCGAATCCGCGCACCGCCGCCGCCGAGGCCACCGCGGCGGCACTCGCGCAGGCGGGACTCAGCCGCGCCGGGGGCGCGCTATGCTTTGCGACTCCGGCCTACGGCGCCGCGTATCCGATGATCCTGCGCACGGTGGCTTCGGAAGCCAATACGCGCGAAGTAGCGGGATGCTCCGGGACGGGCGTGATCGCGGGTGAGAAGGAGATCGAGTCGGGAAGCGCACTCGCGGTGCTGGTGTTCGGCGGCGATGAAATGCAGGCGACGCGGTTCTTCGTACCCACACTGCGCGGACGCGCGGCCGGAGTCGCGGCGGAAATCGCATCGGCGGTGCGACCCCATCTCGGCAAATCGAATCTGCTGATCGTCCTTGCCGATAGCTACAACTTCGAAGCCGAGGCCACTCTCGAAGCGCTCGGAAACGAATTGCCCAACGTAGCGATAACCGGCGGCGGCGCGAGCGAGGATGGCTCGATTGGCGAGACCTTCGTGTTCTGCGGAGACACGGTCAGCTCGAACGCGGTGTCGGGGATGCTGCTCTCCGGCGATTTCGAGCTGACGATCGCGAGCTCGATTGCATGTACGCCTATCGGCCCGGCTCGTCGAGTGACGGCGGTACGCGACAATATATTGATCGAGCTCGACGGGCGTCCGGCCTATGAAGTCTTTGCCGAGGCGGCCGGCCCGCTCGCCGCGGATTTGCGCCGCGCACTGACCTACGTATTCGTTGCGGTTCCGATCTACGAGGGCGCGACGACTCTTGAGCGCGGACAATTCGTCGTACGCAATATCGTGGGCGCCAGCGAAGAGCATGGCGTTATCGGGGTGGCCTTTCAGCCGGCGGTTGGCGACACTATTGGTTTCGTACTCCGCGATGCCGAACGCTCGCGCCAGGACCTGAAACTGACGCTGGAAGAGTTGAGCGCGCGCCTGGAGTCATCGCCGGCGTTCGGCCTCTACTTCGATTGCGTGTCGCGCGGCGCAGGACTCTACAACATCCCGGGCCACGACTGCGCATATATCAGGCGCTACCTGGGGCCGGTCCCGATAGCGGGATTTTTCACCGGCTTCGAAATTGGCGCGCTCGGAGAGAATACGTCGATCCTGCAATACTCGGGCGTCCTCGCGCTGATATCGAACCGGAAATCGTAAGAATCGGACCTGCGAGAGGGACGGGAAGTCCGAAACCCGTAAGGGGTTTCGTGATTGCCTCATTTCAGTTCCACATCG
>JBGPNU010000127.1:0-8776 GCA_041487675.1 Binatus sp. (SeqCode) | reverse complement strand
TGGTGCATCGCAACCTTTCGATCGAAGAGCAGGCCTCCGAAGTCGAGACCGTCAAGAAGTATGAAACCGGCATGATCGTCGATCCGATCACCGTGAGCCCCGAGCAGAAAATCGGCGAGGCGGTGGCGGTGATGGAGCGCTTCCGGATTTCCGGGCTGCCGGTCGTATCCGAGGGCCGGCTGGTCGGAATCCTGACCAATCGCGATCTCCGTTTCGAGCGGCGCCTCGACAAGCAAGTGCGCGACGTGATGACCAGCAAAGTGATCACGGCGCGTCCGGGTATCGACCTCGAACACGCGAAAGAACTTTTGCAGGCGCATCGAATCGAGAAGCTGCCGCTGGTCGATGATCAGAACCGGCTGCGCGGGCTTATCACGGTAAAGGACATGGACAAGGCGACGCGGCATCCGCACGCCAGCAAGGATCAGATGGGGCGGCTCAGAGTCGGCGCGGCGGTCGGAGTCGGGCCGGAGCGCGAGGCGCGCGTCGCGGCGCTGAGAAGGGCGGGAGTCGATGTGATTTGTATCGACACGGCGCATGGGCATACGCGAAACGTGATCGAGGCGATCAAGGCGATCAAGCGCGAATTCCCGGAGCTCGAAGTGATCGCCGGAAACGTCGCGACCAGCGAAGGCGCGAAAGCACTGTGCGATGCGGGCGCCGACGCGCTCAGAGTCGGGATGGGCCCCGGCTCGATATGCACGACGCGGGTGGTATCGGGAGTGGGAGTGCCGCAGATCACGGCGATAATGGATACGATTGCGGTCGCCGAGCCGCGCAGTATCCCGGTGATCGCGGACGGCGGAATCCGTTTTTCAGGCGACATCACGAAGGCTCTGGCGGCCGGCGCAAACAGCGTGATGATCGGCTCGCTGTTCGCGGGCACCGAGGAAAGTCCCGGCGAGACGATTCTCTACCAGGGGCGCACCTACAAGTTGTATCGCGGGATGGGTTCGATCGGCGCGATGAACGAGCGCACCGGCGATCGTTACGGGCAATTCGCCCCCGACGACAAGCACGTGCCGGAAGGAATCGAGGGGCGGGTACCGCATCGCGGCTCGCTGGCCTCGAATATCGAGCAACTGGTCGGCGGGCTGCAATCCGGGATGGGCTATCTGGGCGCCGCGAATCTGAGCGAGCTTCGCCGGCTCGCGCGCTTCGTCAAAGTCAGCGACGCGGGGATGCGAGAGAGCCACGTGCACGACGTTTTTATCACCAAGGAAGCGCCCAACTATCGGCAGTAGCAGGGGTGACCCCTGCACCCAGTGTTGGCAGATGCGGTGGATAGCGCATCGCGACTGATGCGAAGAAACCTAACCCCTGACCCCTTCCCATAGTGGGAAGGGGAACAATCGCGCGGAGAGAGGGGAATTTGGAGTTCGGACCCTCACCCGACGCATCGCGTCGGCCTCTCCCTGTCAGGGAGAGGCAAGATCTCCATGACGCTCGAACGGGCGGGCGCGCCGTGTCAGAATCCTCGCCATCGCGGGCGAGGCGCCGCGGCGATCGAAGATGGCTGAAAAAAAAAGACTCAGAGTCGGCGTCCTTTTCGGAGGACGCTCCAGCGAGCATGAAATTTCGCTTCGCTCCGCGCTGACCGTGATGTCGGCGATGGATCCGAACCGGTACGAGATAGTTCCTATCGGTATCGGGCGCGACGGCCGCTGGTATCTCGAGCACGACGCAATCAAGGTGCTGGCCGAAAAGACGCCTCATCTGGCGGCGCTCACCTCCGGCGGCGTCCAAGTCACTTTGCTGCCGCATCCCGGCGGACAATCGCTGGCGGCGATTCCCCCCACCGACGTACGCGGTGAGGCTGCGGGGTTTTCCATCGTCAGGCGGGATCCGCTCGACGCTCGCTTCACGTATCTGCAGTTTCCCGCCGGTGCCGTGACGCGTGAGGACGATCGCGATGCGATTCGCGGCTCGCTCGACGTGGTCTTTCCGGTTTTGCACGGCACCTACGGCGAGGACGGCACGGTGCAGGGGCTGCTCGAGCTCGCGGGAATCGCGTACGTGGGAGCGGGCGTGCTCGGCTCGGCGCTCGGAATGGACAAGGACGCGCAGAAGCGGCTGCTGCGCGATGCCGGCGTCGCGGTGGTCCGCTATTTCGCGATCGATCGCGCAGACTATCGCGCCGACTGTCGTGGCTCTTGCGCGCACGCTTCGCGGCTCGCGGGCAAACTCGGGTATCCGGTTTTCGTCAAGCCCAACGCGCTCGGCTCGTCGATTGGAATCAGCAAAGTAAAGCGCGCGGCGGATCTGAAGGCGGCACTCGACGACGCTTTTCAATACGATCGCAAGGCGCTGATCGAAGCGTCGTGCGAGGGCCGCGAGTTCGAATGCGCGGTGCTCGGCAACGATCGTCCCGAAGCGTCGATCCCCGGCGAGATCGTGGTCACGGGCGGGCATGAGTTTTACAGCTACGAGTCGAAGTATGTTGACAAGGCCGGCTCGGAACAGAAAATTCCCGCGGACTTGCCGCGCGCCGCGGCGAAGAAATTGCGCGCGATGGCGGTTGCGGCGTTCAAGGCGCTCTCGCTCCGCGGCATGGCGCGAGTCGATTTTCTGGCGCGCCGCGATCTAAGCGAAATTTACGTGAACGAGGTCAACACGATTCCCGGCTTCACCGCTATTAGCATGTATCCGAAGCTCTGGGAGGCGTCGGGCGTTAAGCTCGCGCAGCTTATCGATCGGTTGATTGAGCTGGCACTCGAGGAGCATCGCGAGCGCGCTTCGCTGAAGATTACCTATCATCCAAAAGTAACGAGAAGCGCCAAAGCGACGAGATAGCGATGCGACGGCTGCTGATTGCGACGACCAATCCGGCGAAACTTGCCGAGTATCGTTTGATCCTCCGCGGTCTCGAGCTTCGTCTCGTATCGCTCGCCGAAGTTGGAATAACCGACAGGCCGGAGGAATCGGGCGCGACGTTCGAGGAGAACGCGCTGATCAAGGCGCGCTTTTATTTCGAGCACACGCGAATCGCGACGCTCGCCGACGACGGCGGACTCGAGATCGACGCGCTAGGCGGCGAGCCCGGCGTGCGATCGCATCGATGGCTCAACTCAGGCGGCGACGACTCCGATCAGGCCCTGGTTAACGAGGTGATCCGGCGGATGAAGGACGTCCCGTCCGGGCGGCGCAGCGCGAGGCTTCGCGCCGCGACCGCATTGATTTACGACGACGGCGGCCGAGTCCGCGAGCGGATTGCCGAGGCGGCGATCGAAGGCGTGATCGCGGAGCGCGCCTATCCGCAAATCCGCGCGGGGTTTCCGTACCGCTCGGTCCTGTTCATGCCCGAGCGCAATTGTTTTGTGGGCGAACTCGGCGACGAGGAAGAAGCGAAAATCAGCCAGCGGCGAATCGCACTGGCGAAGTTGCACGACGATCTCGCACGGATAGCCGCCGGCGGCTGCAGCCGCTTATAATGATAGGGGAGCGCGCGCCAAGATCGCCGCGCAACAGGTGAAGGGCAAGCGCAAGGGCAAAATCGTCGTACTGCATCTGGCGGCGCGATACCCGTTTGCGGGGGTGATCTGGCAATTGATTCACCATCTGATCGGGTTCAGACAGCTCGGCCTCGACGTTTACTACATCGAGGATCACCGCGCCCACGTCTATGATCCGACCATCGAGAGCATCACAAGCGATCCTTCGCGCAATCTGAAAGTGCTCGGTGACGTGCTCGATCGCTACGGCTTCGGCGACCGGTGGGCATTCCTCGATTCGATCCGCGAGGAGTACGTCGGCATGTCGCGCGAGCGATGCATGGAACTGTTTCGCGATGCCGACGCGATCGTCAATCTTTGCGGTGCGACCGAGCCGCGCGGTGAGCATGAGCAAAGCCGCTGCCTGATTTACCTCGAAACCGATCCGGGCGTTGTGCAACTCGAAGTCTCGCGCAAGATTCCCACTGCGGTACGCTTTGCGAAATCTCACAAGTTGTTTTTTACCTATTGCTACAATATCGGCGCGCCCGATTGCCTGCTCCCTTCGGCCGATCTCGATTGGCGTCCGACGCGGCCACCGGTGAACCTCGATGAATGGCATCCGGGCGTGGGACCCGCCGAGCCGCGTGCATTCACGACCGTCGGTACCTGGCAGAATAACGGCAACGACATGGAAATCGCGGGCGAGACCTACTACTGGTCCAAGCACGTGAATTTCCGAAAGGTGCTTGCGGTGGCTGCTCGCGCGGCACAACCGATCGAGCTCGCGACCAACCTGACTTCGGGACCCGACTACGAGCGCGCGATTGCCGGTGGCTTCAGCTTCACGGCGGCGGTGCCGATGTCGCTCGATGTGGATGACTACCGCGGCTACGTAAGCCGATCGCGCGGTGAATTCACGGTAGCCAAGGACATTTACGTGCGGCCGCGCACGGGATGGTTCAGTGATCGCACAGTGTGCTATTTGGCAGCGGGACGGCCGGTCGTCACGCAGCGAACCGGCTTCGAGAAGTTCATTCCCACCGGGGAGGGACTGCTCGGCTTCGACACGCCGGACGAGGCGGTCGATGCGATCCGCGCAATCAACTCCGACTATCCGCGGCATGCGCGTGCGGCCCGAGAGATAGCGGTGGAGTATTTCGACGCAGTGAAACTGCTTGACGAAATCGCGGAGGCCGCGGGGATCTGAAAGATGACTCCGACCCCACTTCAAAACCTGCTCGGATTGGACGGGCTGCATCGCGATCTCCGCGCGTTCGCCGAAACCGCGCTGGTGATTGCCGGCCTGCTCGGCGCATTCGCGGTGCGCCGGCGCAAGCGTGCGGTGACGCCGACCACCTTCATCCTGCTCGCGGGCAGCGTGCTGATCGATGCCGGTTCGCGCTTTCTCCCCAATCCGGACATCGGCGAGAAGGTCGCAGTCGCGGCGTTCGTACTTTTTCTGTTCGGCGTGATCCGGCTGGTGCTCGAAGGCGTCGATGCGGTGACGCGGCGCGGCAAGGTTCACTTCTCCACCATCACCAAAGATCTGCTGATGATCCTGCTCTGGTTCGCGGTCCTGATGGTCGTGCTGTACACGGATTTTGGCGTGTCGCCGGTCTCGATCCTGACCACCACCACTGTGGCCGCGGCGGTGCTCGGCTTCGCTTTGCAGGAAACGCTGGGCAACATCTTCAGCGGCCTCTCGCTCTCGATGGGGCGTCCGTTCGAGCCCGGCGATTGGATCCGCAGCGGAACGCATGTCGGCCAGGTCAAGGGAACCTCATGGCGCGCAACGACGATCATGACTCGCGCCAACGAGCGGCTGGAGATACCCAACTCGGTGATCGCGAAGGACGTGCTGTTCAACTATGCGACCGGCGGCGTGCGCGACGAGATTGCGATTGGACTCAGCTATGGAGTGCCGCCCAATCATGTGCGTGAAGTCGTGCTCACCCTTCTGCGCGACGTGCCGCAGGTAATGCGCACTCCGGCGCCCGAAGTTTTGGCGTGGGATTATGGCGATTTCTCGATTCAATATCGCATCAGGTATTGGATCTCTGACTACGGCGTGCAGGAATACGTACGAGATCGCGTCGCGTCGAGCCTGTGGTACGCGCTCAGGCGCCATTCAATTGAGATTCCGTTTCCGACCCGCACAGTTCATGTACGCGACGCGGGCCGCGATGAAGACGCGCGGGCGGACGCCGCGTTCGAGCGCGAACTGATGGGCGACTTGCGGCAGGTCGATTGGTTGCGCGGATTAAACGACGACGAGCTTCGGATGCTGGTGCCCAGCGTCGCCGTGCGCCAGTTCGGCGCGGGCGAGTTGCTGATTCGCCAAGACGAACAAGGAGACTCGATGTTCATCATCCGCAGCGGAACCGCCGAGTTTTTTGGCCACACCGCCGACGGTCAAACCCGCCACCTGGGCAACTACGTGCGCGGAGATTTCACCGGTGAGATGGCGCTGATGACGGGCGAACCGCGCACCGCGAGCGTGCGCGCGATCACCGACGTCGAGGTGATCGAGATGGATCGCGAGGGCTTTACGCGGCTCTTCAAGGAGCATCCCGACGCGGCGGCCGCAATCGGCGATATCGTTGCGGCGCGCAACGAGGATCGGCTCGCAAAGCTGTCGGCCGGCGATTCGCTCAACGGCAGAGGCGGTCCGCATCGATGGCTGCTCGCCAAAATGCGCGAGCTATTCGACATCAAGGAAGATTGAAAATTTCAGTCCGACGCACCGGCGGACTTTTCGAATTATGACTCGCGGCGTTTTTGACTTTTAACTTGCTCACGCGACTCTGACCAGCGCCGCCTGAAGCTCGCGTAGATTGCGCGACGGCACCAGCGCGTTCACTTCGCGTGCGTACTGTTTGATCGCGCTGTCGCCGGCGCCCCATCGCGCGGGATCTTCCGGGTTGAGCCATACGACACCGCGGCAGGTTCGCGCGATTTCGCGCACCAGGTCGGCGCGTGCGGGAAGCCGATTGTTGCGCCCGTCGCCCATTATCACGACGATCGCCGCGCGCGTGAGCAATCCGGCGCGGCGCGCCCACAGCTCGACGAGCACGCGGCCGAAGTCCGAGCGCGCGTACAGATCGAGCGCGGGCGTCATGACCAGATGGCCTTGCTCGAAGCCGGCTTCGGCCAGATGGTCCACGTAAACGAAACTGCTGACGCGGCGGAAGCATCCGGGTGCGCCGGCGATCAATTCGAGCATCAGCTGTGCAGCGTAGCGGACCGATCCCGAGATATCGGCGAGGATCACGAGATCGACATGGCGCGGCCGGCGCGCGCGGAAGTTGAGATCGATAAAAGCGCCGCCGCGTTGCAGCGCCGCGCGAATCGTACGCCGGAAGTCGATTCTGCCGGTCCGCGCCAGGCGCAGCCGCCGGCCGAGTCGAATTCGAAAGCGCCGAATCAGTGGCGCAAGAGCATCGCGCGCCTCGTCGTAGTCGAGGTCGGAAAACTTGTCGAACGGCATCCGCTCGATGGTGCGGACTCGCGCAACCCGAGCGGCGTCCATTCCAGGTGCGGCCGATTCTGCTCGTGCTTCCGATTCGCCACGCTCATGATGATCGCGTTTTCGATCGGCCCCGGCTTGCCCCGCGCCCTCGACCCGCTCCACGTCGTGACCCGTATTCTTGCGATGCGCCGATGGAGATTTCTTTTCTGAGCGCGTTTCGCGCGGGATCGACGAATCGTCGGGCCCAGACGCGGCGCCGTCGCGCGGTTGGTCAGATTTCCGCACTGGCGCGTCGTCGCGCGGGCCCAAGTTTTCGCCGGGGCGGCCGCGGCCGCTCGCGGCCGAGACTTGAGCGCCGCGCTGGTCCGGATGCTCGCTTCGTACGCGCGCCGGCGCGGCGAAAAAGCGGCTGAACGATTCGTCAAAAATCCCGCGATCGGCTTCGTCCTTGATCAACGCCGCAGCCAGCGCCTCGTGCATCCGGGCGCGCTCGATTCCCGCCGCCGCGACCGCGTTCATCGCGTCGATCGATTCCGCGACCGAGATCCTGACGCCCGCCGAGCGGAGCGCGGCGATGAAGCGAACGAGCTGGTCGCGAAGCGCGGTCATTTAATTGCCAGGCGGATTCATCGCGCGCGCGACGCCAATGCCGAGGCTTTCGACTCGACCTTGAGGCGATCCTCCTCGTGCTTGAGCAGCACGCCGAGCGCGGCGCGAACCGCGTCGGTGTCGAGTTCGCGCACGCCGAGGCGCATGAGCGCGCGCGCCCAGTCGAGGGTCTCGGCGATCGAGGGCGGTTTGCGGAGTCCGAGTTTTCGAATTGCGGCGACAAAGCGCGCCGCTTCGGCGGCGAGCTTTGCATCGAGTTCGGGCACCTTGAGCTCGATTATTTTTCGTTCCTGCTCGATACCGGGAAAGTCGATAAATAAATGCAGGCATCGGCGGCGGAGCGCCTCCGACAGCTCACGCGCGCGATTCGAAGTCAGAATCACGGCCGGGCGCTCGCGGGCTTTCAAAGTTCCAAGCTCGGGCACGCTAACCTGGAAGTCCGAAAGCAGTTCGAGCAGAAAGGCCTCGAACTCCTCGTCGGCCTTATCGACCTCATCGATGAGCAACACGATTCGGCGTGGCGCGGTTATCGCTTTCAGCAGCGGGCGCTCGAGCAGGTAGTCGCGCGAAAAAATATGCTCGCTCAATTCCTCCCATCGGAGTCCCTGCTGCTCGTCGGCCTGCATCCGCAGTAATTGTTTCTGATAGTTCCACTCGTAGAGCGCGCGCGCCTCGTCGAGACCCTCGTAACATTGGAGGCGGATGAGTTCGGTATCCAGGATTTCGGCGAGGACTTTCGCGACCTCGGTCTTGCCGGCGCCGGCGGGACCCTCGATCAGCAGCGGTTTTTCGAGCGCCAGGGCAAGAAAGATCGCGGCCTCGACGCGATCGTTGGTGATGTAGTGGGCGCGCTTCAGGCCGTCGGAGATCTGTTCCTGCGTCAAGTCCATCGCGTCTGCGATTGTAGCGCAAAACGCGTTGGTTTAGCTCTTGGGATGACCGCCGCGCGGAGAGGGACCCCGGAGCTTTTACTTAATTAAATTTTTCAGAGAGCGAAACCCAAACTGGGTTTCGCGCTTCCTGGGTTATTTTCTTCCTGGCATGGGTGCAAGGGCTGGCCCCTGCTTTCGCGCTTCCTTGGTGGACCGGATGCGGGCTTCGCCCTGTTAGAACATGTAGGGGGGATTTACCTCGCCCGTAATTTCGCGGAGGGTGCCACTGGCACAGGGCCGCCGAGCGCAGCTAGGTAGGTAATACGAATCGAGAGTGCATCCCATTCCGATTTCCAAGCCATAGCGACCCTCCGAGGCCAGCTCTCAGAGCT
>JBGPNU010000126.1:0-8787 GCA_041487675.1 Binatus sp. (SeqCode) | reverse complement strand
CCGAGCGCACCTAGAAAGTAATTCACCCGCATGGCGCTCAGTGAGCCGCAACCCTTTACCTCGATTATCCAGCGTTCTTCGCCTCGCGCAGCATCGATGTCTATGCCATGCGCACCTCCCTCGACAACGGCTGCTTTCCATCGGTCTCCTTCTAGATAAATCCGCAGCAGGTTCTTGATTTCGTCTTCTTCGAGCCGGAACTCCGGCAGTAAAACCTTCTCGCGATTCAGAGAAGACCGATCGAAACTAGAACCTCCTGAAGGGTCCCTTCTGCTAAACGTGATGGCCCCCGTTTTCAGGCTCGGAAAAGCATTCCAACCAGCAGATGCCCAAGCCTTGCTTTGAGAGCTTGGCGGGTTTTGATTCGCCCACCATGCTGGATAGAGCTTCGCGGACGCCGGGAGAGGAAATCCGACAATCCCTTCAAGCTCCGTTATGGAAATCGCGAGCTTATCGGCCGTTTGCTTTCTCAGTAAGTCGGACAGAGCTCTGTATTTTTGTTGACCGGCCATCGCCTACGCGCCGAATTGACTGGCCACTGCCGCGAACGCATCCTCGGTGACGTTCAGAGTCTGCTCGATATCGCGTTCGGTATGCGCCGCCGAGATGAACCAGTTGTGCCGCGGATGGAAGTACACACCGGCGCGCGCACACGCGCCGCAGAATACTCTGGCCCGATCGTAGTGTCCGGCGTCCGCCTTGAAACTCATGTAGGGCAGCGCGGGTGGTCCCGAATAGGTCACCTCGAATCCCGCACTGTGGGCCTGTGCGAGGAGACCAGTCCGTAGCTTTTCCCCAATCGTGCGCATCCGCTCGATACCGCCGCAGGCCTGCAGCTCCCTCAGATTCGCCAGGCTCGCCGCCATCGGCACCGCGCTGGTGAAGTACGAACCCGTGAAGAACACTTCCAGCGCCGCCTGCTTCAGACTGTCGCGCCCCATGCACGCCGAGAGAGGATAGCCGTTGGCTATAGCCTTGCAGTAGGTCGAGAGGTCGGGCCGCACTCCGAACAGCTCGCCCGAACCGCCCATGTGCAAACGGAAGCCGGCGCGAATGTCGTCCAGGATGAAGACCATCCCGTTGTCGTCGCAGATTTTCCTGACCCCGGAGAGAAATCCCTCCACCGGCAACTCGGAGTCGTGTCCCGCATCGTGCTTGAACGGCGAAAGAATCACCCCGGCGACCTTCCCGCTATTTTGCGCAACCGCCTGACGCAGGCTCTCGAGATCGTTGAAGCGGAAGTAAATGATGTTCGCGCGATCCTCCGGGGTAACGCCGCCGGGAAGCGGCGTGCACCACGCATGCGCGCCGTGGTAGGCCCCCTGGCACATCGCGATCTTCGGCCGGCCAGTCGCCTGGCGCGCGACTTCGGTCGCCCAGGTGCATACGTCGGAGCCGTTCTTCGCGAACACGGCCCAGTCCGCAAACGGCGTGATCGATACCAGGTGCTCCGCGAGCTCTACCCAGAGCGGTCCCGGCGCGTTGAAGCAGTTGCCAAGTTCCATCTGCCGGCGCGCGGCTTCATCGACTTTGGGATGCCGATGGCCGAGCACGATTGGGCCGTAGGAGCACATGTAATCGATGTACTCGTTGCCATCCACGTCCCAGATGTGCGAGCCTTCGCCGCGCGCGAAAAACGACGGGTACGCGCCCCTGGTCAGAAGCAGCGGCGTCTGATGGCCGTAGATTCCGCCCGGAATAACTTTCTTCGCGCGCTCCATGAGCGCATCGCTCTGTTCAAATGTGTAGGGTTTCACGGCAACTCCTTCGCCTGGACGCAAATCCAGTCTGCGTCAGGACAGACCGTGAGCGAGAATCCTATTTGCGAGCGGAAGCGTCAAGGCAGGGGGCCAGCCCCCTGCACCCAGATGAGGAGGGGCGGCGGCCGGCTTAGCTTATGGGTCCGGCGCACTTAATGACGATAGGACGTATCGATCGGACGCTCCGATATCGGCAACGCGCCCACGCGCACCAACTCGTCGCGCAATTTCGCGCGCGACAGCGGCTTGCATAGTACTGCGGACGCGCCGAGCTCGTAGCTCTCCGCGATGTCGCGATCGTAGAGCGAGCTGGTGATCACAAACATCGGCACGGAGGTAAGCGCCTCGTTGGCGCGCGCCGCTTGCAATACGGAGAATCCACCGTTGTCGGGCAGGCGCAAATCCACCAGGAACAAATCAGGACGATCATGTTCGGTGAACTGCGCGATCATGAGCAGCGCCTCGTCAGCGTTCTGCGCATGCACCAATTCAATCTCATCGCCGAGCACTTGCTTCACGACCGTCAGCGCAATGAAGACATGGTCGGGATTATCCTCGACCAGGAAAATCCTGACTGCCTGGTTCAACAGATTTGGTCCCTTGTCGTGGTCGTTTTCTTGGTCCTTCATTGTCCCCCGTTACCTGACGATATCCTGACTGCCGGTTCCACAAAAGGGTATCCGAACGATGCCCGGACGAGCCGGGTGAAATCCTCTCTGACTTGGTAATCCAATTGCCGTGCCATTCCCCGTCGGTTAGGTTCCTTTTGGTGACAAGACGAGAGATGGTATGCCTAATCGTCATAAGATACGGCGAGTGCGATTGAAACCACTGATGACTTGCAAATCGCCAATTTTGGCTTTGAACATTGCTTCCTCATCGCACAGCACTATTGTGCTCTCGAACCGTAAAGCCGCCGCAACCGAGGGTTGTGGCAATCTTGCTACACTCGTTGCGCAGAATGTGCCATCCCGATACATACACAGAGACCGGCCTAATCACCGCCGGAATCACGATCCTCATCCTCCAGGGTAGTTTGCAATACTTTCGTACTACCTTGCGCATCATTGGGCAATCGTCGTCGGACTGGTCGCCGGCTTCTTCGTGACGGGGCTGGAGCGGCTTGTGCGGAATCTAAGACAAATAGAGCATCCAGAATTTTCGACTGAGAGTCATCGCGCATCAGGAGACGCAAGTCCAAGATCGACAAATCCAGGATCGAAATGAACGCCAATCATCCTCCGATAAGAAGGCAACCGGCAGCGGGCTCAAGAGTACCCTCGTGACCGACCACAAGATCGCCGATTCATCGTCTACCGAAGGTTTGCCGATTGCTCCCTCTATGGGGCCGACACTCGAGTCGCAACTGACACCTCGGCGCACGACAGCGGTAAACGGGCGCGTCGTCTTCATGACCCTGGTCGCGGTTGCAATTGGACTGGCGGCGGGCTTGGTCGCACAGATCTTGCTGCGTCTGATTGGTCTGATAACCAACCTGGCCTTCTATGGCCGTCTGACGCCGCAATTCGTTTCGCCCGCCGCGAACCATCTCGGCCTGTTTGTGATCGTCGTCCCCGCTGCGGGTGGTCTAATCGTTGGTCTAATGGCGCGCTATGGTTCGGAGGCTATTCGCGGTCATGGAATTCCCGAAGTGATGGAGCAGGTGCTTCGGAACCAAAGCCGAATCCGGCCGCGCCTCACCTTTCTCAAACCTATCTCAGCGGCCATTGCGATCGGGACAGGCGGCCCTTTCGGCGCCGAAGGCCCTATCATCGCTACCGGGGGAGCGCTCGGCTCTCTGATTGGCCAGTTACTCAAGACTACCGCGGACGAGCGGAAGATCCTTCTATCAGCGGGAGCGGCCGCCGGGATGGCCGCAACTTTCGGGAGCCCCGTGGCCGGCGTCCTTATCGCAGTCGAGCTCCTCCTTTTCGAGTTCCGTTCTCGCTCGCTGATTCCGGTCACTTTCGCGTGCGTGGCGGCGACTGCGGTTCGCATGACATTTATGGGCTCCTCACCGATCTTTGCGATGCCCACCGTTGCACCGCCCACTCAAGCCGCACTGGTTCTGTATATCCTGCTTGGAGGTATGGTAGGAGTCGCTTCCGTTGGCGTGACACGTGCCGTTTACCTTATCGAGGATGCCTTCGGCGCGCTGCCAATTCACTGGATGTGGTGGCCTGCGCTTGGAGGCATCGTCGTTGGCGTAGTCGGATACTGGATTCCTCAAACCTTGGGCGTGGGATACGACAATGTAAGGTTCGAGCTCTCGGGAACTCTCACTGAGAAAGCTCTCGTCCTGCTCTGCATCTTCAAATTTCTGTCATGGTCGGTCTCGCTCGCAAGCGGTACCTCAGGAGGAACGCTCGCGCCACTATTCATCATGGGTGGCGCACTAGGGGCGGTCCTCGGTGCTGAGGTAAGTGGGTTTTTTCCCCACGCTGGACTGGATGTGCGCGTCGCTGCTCTGATCGGGATGGCGGCGATGTTCGCTGGTGCATCGCGCGCACTACTCGCATCCATCGTGTTTGCGTTTGAAACCACGATGCAACCGTTCGCGTTGTTGCCCTTGGCCGCGGGATGCACGGCTGCCTACCTGGTTTCCAGCCTGCTCATGAAAGATACGATTATGACCGAGAAGATCACCCGCCGCGGTGTCTCGGTACCGGCAGACTATGCTGCCGACTTCCTCTCGCAGATACCCGTGCGCGACGCAGCAACGTATCAGGTGGTCTCGCTCGAGGCCGGCTTGACTTTAGGGGAAGTTCGTTCGCGGATCGCCCAAGGCCTTCAAGAGAGCACTCACCATGGCTTTCCGGTCGTGGACAAGGAGCGCGGACTCATCGGGTTGGTGAGTCAACGCGCCCTGTTGAATCCAGGTGAGCCGGCGATCAAGCGAGTCGGCGACATCGTGAACGGCCCTTGCGCGGTCGTATTCGAGGATAACAGTCTGCGCGAAGCGAGCGATCTGATGGTGCGAGAAGGTCTTGGCCGCCTCCCGGTCGTGAAGCGTGAAAACCCGCGCGAGGTCGTTGCGATACTTTCGGGAAGTGATATCAGATCGGCGAACCGGCAGCGCCTCGACGAAGCAGATAAGGCGGAGCAAACCATACGCTGGCGCTGATTTCTCCGCGGCGCCGAAAAAGCACCCGGCCATTAAATCGGAACGCCTCGCCCTGTCAGGGAGAGGCCGACGCTTGTCTTCGAGCGTCGGGTGAGGGTCCAAATTCTAAATTTCACACGCGCGCCGGCGCGCGCAGCGCCGCACCTATCTGAATTTCGGCATCACCCGATCCGCGAACTGACGCATCGAGTCGAGCACCTTCTGATGACCGCTGATTCCGCCAATCTCGAACCAGCACACCAGCCGTGAAAATTGGAACTGCTCTTTCAGTTGCGCAATCCGATCGATGCAATATTCCGGGTCGCCGAAGATCCCCATGATTGAATCGACGGTCGCATAGTCGATCGTGCGGAGCCGATCGCGCACTGTCTGAAATTCCGCCTGATGCCCGGTGGCGAGGCTTTCGGGCTCAATGATCTCGCTGACCGCGTCGAAATAGTTGCGCAGGCTCGCTTCGATCGTCGCACGCACTTGCGCGCGGTCATGCCCGACGAACACCATCAGCGCCGCGGCCAGCCAATCGTCGGGTCGCTCATGCCCCGCGTCTCGGAGCGCATTCTCATAAATTTTGAGCCGCTCGGCCAGCACCGGAATAGGATTCACCGGTCCGCCGGCGAAAATTGGATAGCGGTTTCGCCCCGCGAAGGTGAACGTGTCTGCGCTGTTGGCCGCAAGGCGAATCGGAGGATGAGGGATTTGGAGCGGTTTCGGGACGACTTCGACGCCGCGGGAATCGTCGGCAGCGCCGAACTCGGAATGTTTCACGTGAAACATTACGCGCTTTTGCGTCCACGCTGCCTTGATAATGTCGAGTCCGTTTTCGAATAGCTCGCGACTGTTCGCCATTTCGACGCCATAGCCACGGTAGTTCAGAGGGAAGGCGCCGCGACCCGCGCCAAACTCAACGCGCCCGCCTGACAGCACGTCGAGCGTCGCGACTTCCTCGGCAAGCCGAAGAGGATGATGCAGGGGCATCAAGTTGACCGCCATCCCGAGACGGATTCGCGTGGTGCGCTCGGCGATCGCGGCAAGGAGCATCAGCGGCGTCGGCATCACCGAAAAGCGTGGGGCGAAGTGCACCTCGGCCAGCCAGACGGTGTCGAAGCCGAGTACGTCGGCCTGCGCAGCTTCGGCGATCAGTTCGCGATAACGTTGCGCGGTGTTCTGAGTCGCGGCCTCGGGGAGCTGGTAGAAGATGTCGAATTTCATCGTGGCATCCGCAACTGCGCGCGTCAGTAGTCGCCGAGCGCGGCGACGCGTTCGCGATGATACGACGGCGAGCCGAAGTACGACTCGTTGAAGCGCGCGCGTTTGAACCACAGATGCATATCGTGCTCCCAGGTGAAGCCGATACCGCCATGCATCAGGACCGCACGGTCGGTGCCGCGGCTGTAGATATCGCACAGACGCGCCTTCGCCATCGAAGCCTCGCGCGAGGAGTTCTCACCCGCGCCATGCGCCGCGTACCAAAGAAGCGCGCGACTGGGCTCGAGCTCGGCGACAATTTCCGCCGCCGCATGCTTCAGCGCCTGGAACGATCCGATCGGCTTGCCGAACTGCTCGCGGACTTTTGAATATTCCACGGCCATCTCGAGTGCGCGTTCAGTCCCTCCCAGCGAGTCGGCGGAGATCGCGATAGCCGCGGCGTCGATTAGTTTCGGGAAGATATCGGCTCCGCCGCGTAGCGACTCGGCGGGCGCGCCGATTAGCTCGACGCTCGATACGCGGCGCGTCAGATCGAGATTATTGAGCGAACGGATTGTCACGCCCGGCGATTTTGTATCGACCACGAACAGAAAAATCTCGCGAGCATTGGTTTTGGCGACGACCACGATAAAATCGGCGACGTTGGCATACGGCACAAACATCTTGGTGCCGTTGAGACGCCATCCTGCGCCGTCTTTCCGTGCGATTGCTGCGATGTCAACCGGCTCGATGCTGCCGGCCGCCTCGACGACTGCGACGGTGCCGATTGCCTTGCCCTCGGCGAGCGCGGTGAGCCATTTCGAATTCATCTGTTTGGAGCCGCCGAGTTTGAGCGCGCTGGCTGCGAGCACTGACGAAAACAGGAACGGCCCCGGCATCGCGGCGTAGCCGCCCTCTTCGAGAATCATCGCCATATCGAGCATCCCGAGTCCCGCGCCGCCAAATTCCTCGGGCACAATCAGTCCGCTCCATCCGAGCTTTGCGATTTGCGCGTAGAGGTCGCGCGGGTAGCCGTCGTCGCTGGCCATTATTTTGCGCAGCGTCGAGGTCGGGCATTCGCCGCTCAAAAAAGCCCGCGCACTTTCCTTGAGCTGCTGTTGTTCTTCGCTAAGTCCGAAATCCATGATTGTACTTTCGCTACCTAACCCCTAACCCCTTCCCTCGAAGGAAGGGGAACAATCGCGCGGCAAAACATTCAGCGCGATTTCGGCATTTTCAGGCCGCGCTCCGCGATTATGTTTTTCTGGATGTGCGACGTGCCGCCGCCGATCACCAGTCCCAGCGAGAACATCCATTCGTACGGCCAGTAAGCGTGGTCCAGCGCGGATTCCTCGTCGCGCGAGAGCATCGCGTAGTCGCCCATCGCCTCCATCGCCGCCGTGGCGAGGTCGTGATTCAACTCGGTGCCGACCAGCTTGTTGATCATCGCCTCGATGCCGGGATTCTTGCCGCGAATCTGATCGGTCAGCTGGCGTAGCGCATGCAAGCGCATCGCCTCGACGCGCGTCTCCAGCTCCACGAGCCGTTGGCGGAAGACGGGGTCTTTAGTGAGTGGATGCCCGCCGCGTTTGATTGTTTTGGCGAGTGCGAGCAGGCGATTGAAGCGCTGCTCGCTGCCGCTGGCGGAGCCGAGCATATTGCGCTCGTGAAAAAGGGTGGCGTTGGCGACGATCCATCCTTCGTTGAGCTTGGCGACCAGGTTTCGACGCGGCACCCGAACGTTGTCGAAGAAGACTTCGTTGAAACCACGATCGCCGGTCATCTGGACGAGAGGGCGAACGGTGATTCCCGGCGAATGCATGTCGATCAGGATGTACGAAATTCCGCGATGCTTCGGCGCTTCGGGATCGGTGCGCACCAGGCAGAACATCATGTCCGCGTATTGCGCGCCGGAGGTCCACACTTTCTGGCCATTGACTACGAACTCGTCGCCGACGATGTCCGCGCGCGTCTTCAGCGAGGCGAGGTCCGAGCCTGCGCCCGGTTCGGAGTATCCCTGGCACCAGATTTCCTCGGCGGTGAGAATTTTTGGCAAATAGCGATGTTTCTGTTCCTCGTTGCCCCATGAAATCAGCGTCGGCCCGAGCATCCCGAGTCCCGACCCGCCGACGAGGTACGGCGCCCTCGCACGCACCATCTCGTCGTTCACGATCGATTGCCTGACCGGGTCCATCGCCTGCCCGCCATATTCCTTCGGCCATGCGAGCGCGACGTAGCCGGCGTCGTACAGTTTGCGCTGCCACGCCTTCGACCGGTCCAGCCACTCCTTATCTTCGCGCCCCTCGCGCGCGGACGCGAAATCGCCTTGCCGCATATTTTCGGCGAGCCAACTCCGGACCTTTAGACGAAATGCTTCTTCTTCGGGGGTGAATTGAAGATCCATGTGCAAGGCGCTCCTGCGGTCGTAATCGAGATTCAGGCGTACCGCGGTATTGTGCTTAGCATAGTCAAAATCGGGGCGCGGCGAAAAGCTGCGGACGCATGGATTGATGCCTTGAAACAGCGTTGTTAGAGTTGAAGGTTGGCAACGCAAATCCAGACTTAAGCGATACCTAAGGTCACGAGATGGCGACGACGATCACGAGCGAATGCATCAACTGCGGAGCGTGCGAGCCGGAATGTCCAAACACGGCGATCTATGCCGGCGCGGTGGCGTGGGAACTGGGTGGCGAGACCCATCCGGCAATCGCGCAAGAT
>JBGPNU010000125.1:0-8801 GCA_041487675.1 Binatus sp. (SeqCode) | reverse complement strand
TTCGCGGTTCCGGGACAGACCGTCGCCGACGTTCTCTTCGATATCGAATCGGTGGCGGCGCTCGAACCGGATCACATCTCGGCCTACAACCTGACCTTCGAGGAAGGCACCGCGTTCTTCACGGATTTGAAGCGCGGAAGAATCAAGCAGCTTCCGACCGACGAGCAAGCCGCGATGTATCAGACGGTGCGCGAGGAAATTCCGCGGCGCGGCTATCCGATGTACGAAATTTCGAATTACGCGGCGCCCGGCCACGAAGCGCGCCACAATCTCACTTATTGGCGCGGTGAGACGTACCTCGGGATAGGCGCTGGCGCGCATAGTTTTGCCCGCGTCGAGGCCGGCGGGCGGCGATGGTGGAACGAGAAACTTCCGGCGCGTTATATCGCCGCGATTGAAGAGCGGCGTATTGCGGAGGCCGGCGCCGAGACAATCGACGAGGCCACGGCGCAGAGTGAATACGTGTTCCTGAATCTTCGGCTGCGTGAGGGATTCGCGCTCGCCGATTTTCACGCGCGCTTCGGCCGCAACTTCGAATGCATCTTCGGCCGGGTGGCGACGCCGCTGGTCAACGATGGTCTGCTGACACTCGATCGCGGCCGTATTTTCCTCACCGACCGCGGTCTCGAGATGGCTGACTCGGTATTCGCAGAGTTCGTTTAGGCTACGCGGGCGATCGTCGCGTCGAGCAGTTCGACGACGCGGGCGGGGGTAGCGAGAGGAAATGGCGGTGACTCTCATCCGCGCGGCAGCTTTCGAATTCTTCTAGAGGGAGAGACGTCTTGATCATATCTCAGTTCAGCCACTCTTTCAGCAAACGCGTCATGACCGAGGAATCGGGCAGCGGTTTCTAGGTACGAAGCGGGTACCACGCGATCGGCGAGAGATAATGCTGCCGGCTTCGGACGCTCACTTCCTGAGGTAAGGCGTAACTGCCGCAACACGCGAGCTTCGATTCGCCCTACAATTTGCGGACTGAGTCCAAGCTCATCGGCAACTTCTTTGTAGCGGCGAGGCGACCAGTTCACATCGACAGAAATATCGTCATAGTCGAGGTGGAAGCGGCTTCGTAGGATACTCCGTTCCCGCTCGGTCAGCTTAGCCAATACTCGATCTGTTTGCAGCATCATGGCTGCTTGACGATATATGGAAGCCGCCTCTCGCGATTCTTCGCTGCGCAACCCAGTGAGTACGCGTAGCAATCTATCGGAATCGGCACTGAGCAAATAGCGAACATCGACTACCAGGCTCTCAAGCTCCTTCACGAGCCCAGCTTTCGACAGGTAGGTAGCGACGTGTGTGCGGACGTATGGTTCCGCAATTGTCCAGTCCTTCACACGCTGTCCCGGGAGATCAGGCGTCAAACGCAGCAGGGTTTTGGAGATCCGGCCATAGATGTCTATAGGCGCTCCCCCGCGTAAGTAATCAGCCAGCGCTTGATGATAGAGACGGTAAACCGATCGCCCGTTCTCCGATGATTCAACTATATAGGCCGCCGCATAGTTGAGTAGATTTGAGAGATCAATCTTGTCCGAGTAGTTCTCTTCAGAAATTGAATTGGCCAAGGCGGTCCATACGAATCCGCGGGGGAGCCCCTCACCTTCTCCGTAGGCCAAGGGCCGGAGCAGATCGGTCGCGATCCTTTTGTCGAAACCCACTACATTGAGTTCATCGAGACGACTAAGAAACCCATCAAATGCATGCCGTACGTCATTCGGAAATTGTTCGCGCCAGTTCTGATCATCGATATTCACTACGTCGTCAGCGTTCATAACGGAGCTGCACACTATTCTCGCGCAAAGGAAGTTGTTGCCCGCCTTAGCTGCGATAGCATCCGCAACTTTTCGCGCCAATTCAGGCTGATTTCGATAAGGAGTTTTCACACACAGTTCATCAGCTGAGAGCAGCCGCGCCCGCACATAGTTCAAGATGTCCTCTGGGCCACTGTACTTCGGTAGATCGAGATCGATCGTGTCTTCAACTCGGCTCAGGCCGGGTACCACAAGCCGCGAGCTCCTGCTGCCCATATGCCGCGTACCCACGAGAATCCTAATTCGCGGTATGTTGATTAGTTTGCTTATCAACGCGCTCACGATGTCGCCTGGCCCAACTGCTTCATCCAAGGCGTCAAGCAAGATAACGATTCGCTTGCGTAATGTTCGTATCGAGCGGACGACGAACTCTGCCGACCGCGACGTGCGTCCGTGCAACCCGATCTTATCTGCGACTATTTCGGCGACTTGATTTAGGGTCTTACCCCTAGCGTGGACCGCTACATCTACGATGCCCTCCGGCGGAAGCGTATCCTGAGGCAAAGCATTGAGTAGGCGAGATGCCGCCATCGACCTCCGATATTTTGGGTCGGAGAGTGTTACCAATCGAGCAAGGATCGCAGATTTGCCCGCCCCTGGAGCGCCGGTCACGACTCTTAGCGTATCGCGCGGATCCTCCGAAGCAATCCAAGCAATGAGTTCGCGCAGGGCTTGCTCTCGTCCGCTGAAGTAACTGACATTCGAGGTAAACTCGGTTCCGTGCGCGCGCGGGACCCAATGCTCAGAGAAGTCCCTCGATCTTTGACTCTCTAAATCGAGACCCACTGGAAGGGTCGCATCATAGTTCCGATTGGGAAACAACCGACAATGGTCAGTGACATCGAGAGCGGTCAGTACGGCCTGCTGAGAGGGTTTCGGTAGTAAAGAGTTGACTGCGCCGACAATCGTATCCGGGTAGAGGAATTGTTGAGTTTTTCCGCCCCACTGTCCCTCTTCATTCAACACGACATCAGAGAAAGCTTCAGAGAAAGCACACTGCGATGCTTCTTCCCAGCTTCGAGCCGAAGCGAGAAGGAAGGCTCCTGATCCCATATATGTCGAAAAAGTACGGTTAAGGCGTTGGAATATGGCTGCTATGTCATCCTTTCCTCGGCCCGCATAGCACACATCGAGGATGATCAAAGTTTGCTTAAAGCGTCTCTTCTTTATCAGCAGCCGTGCCAATTCTTCGACAGGCAGTGCCGTTCCATCGAGGTCGTCAGGATTCGAATCGAACAAGAGCAAGTAGTGTCGGTCGCCGTCGTCGTGCCCGTGCCCGGTAAAATAGAACACCAACATGGCTTCCGACTCTCTTGGGGTCTTCTTTAGTTGATTCGTGATCATGGCCACGAAATCATTCTTCGTGGGGTTGCGAGTCAGTTTGGGCAGGATTTGCTTGTAGCCAAGCTGAGCCATCGCATCGCTCACGCGCTTTAACTCGGTCGGGACTAAGGACAGGTCCATACCTGCGAGATGTGCGTAGTTCTCCACGCCCGCAGCGATGAAGTAACGTTTAGTCGATCTGGTCACTAGACTCCGTATTTCGCGGAGTTCGTTTAGGCGGGGCGCTCGATGGTGGCGTCGAGCAGTTCGACGACTCGGGCGGGGGTGGCGAGCCGGATGAACGCGCCGAGGCGCGGGCCGCGCTCCTGGCCGAGGATCGATCGGTACATCAGCGGAAAGATTTTGCCGGGCTTGTCATAATTCTCGCGGCCGAGGTCGTAGATTTTCTTTTCGATTTCCTCGGCGCTCGCGCTCTGATTCGCGGCCAGGTACGTGCGGAGATTTTTCAGTTGCTCGCGCTCCGGATCCGACGGTACGTAGGGTTTTTTGGCCGGCTCGATAAAGTCGCGGTAGAAGTTCAGCGTGCATTCCACCAGCGCACGGCCCATCGCCTCGGTTTCCGGATCGCCCGCGATCGCGGCGTCGTAGCGGGTCAGATAGTTCCAGATGAAGTCGCGATCGGAGCTGCCGAGCGTGGCGACGAGGTTCATCATCATCCCGAAGCTAAGCTCCGAGTTGAAGCGCTGCGGGGTGGTGCTCTGTATCACGTATTCGAGCGCGGAGTTGCGCCGCTTTTCTTCAGGCGCGGCAGCGTATTCGCGGATCGCATCGAGGAATTCATCGACGTAAGCCGGAATCGAGCCGAGAAAGAGTTTGCGCGCACGGCGCGGGTTCTGCAGCAGGAACATCTTGAGCACTTCGATCGGCGCATAGCGGGTCCATTGCTCGACCGTCACGCCGCGGCCGATCGACTTCGAGACCTTGCGTCCTTCTTCGTCGAGAAACATCTCGAACGGAAAGCCCAGCGGCGGATGTCCGCCGAGGACCCGCAAAATTTGTCCCGACAGGCGCGCCGAGTCGGTAAGGTCTTTGCCGTAAAGCTCGTAATCGACCTTGAGCGCATACCACCGGAGCGCCCAGTCAACCTTCCATTGCACCTTCGCCATCCCACCGAGCACGGATTGTTCGCCGCTGAAACCGCATCCGGAGGAGTCGCCGGCGCTCTTCTCGCAGATGAACTCGATCGTGGAGCGATCGGGATGATAAGCGGTGACGGCGCGCTCGACGACCTGGCCGCATTTGGGGCAGATCGGCATGAACGGCGACCATCCCGCGCGATTCTCCTCGCGCAGAGTCGGCGTAACGATCGCGATGATCTCCCGATGCTTGCCGAGGATAAGTTTCAGGGCATCGTCGAAGCGCCCGCGCGCGTACATTTCGGACGCGCGCATCAACTCGTACTCGACCTCGATCGGCGCGAGAAATTCGCCGAGCAGACCTACCATGTGTTCCGCGAAACTCGCGTGGCACTTGCCGAACGGATCGGGAATCTTCGATACCGGCTGGCCCAGGTATTGGGCCGTCGTTTCGCGATTCGGAATGTTCTCGGGCACTTTGCGGAGCCCGTCCATGTCATCGATGAAGACCACCAGCCGCGTCGGCCGCGCGGGTTCGAGCTCGGAAAAGGCGCTGCGCACATAGGCGGGCCGCACGATCTCGCACATCGTGCCAAGATGGGGGAGTCCTGAAGGCCCGAAGCCGCTCTCGAAGACCACCGGTCGCGATGGCTCATATGATGCGACGCGCTCTGCAAGCCGTCGCGCTTCTTCACGCGGCCAAAGCTCTGCGCCGGCTGCGGCTTGGGCATTGGAGCTATCGGATTTGTCGGATGCGCCCGGCATCGATGACTCGGCTGGCTTGACTATTTTGCTCAACTGTCCGGCTTATCGGGATTCTTGCCGCGGAGCACATTGGCGACCGCCTCATGAACCCACGGATCGATTTGCAAGTCGCGATTCTTTTCGGAGGCAAGACGGAGCTTAACCGCGCAGTTGCCGCATATAAAGGCCTCCTGCCGGAAGCCCGCGGTATCCTCGACCGATATCCTCAGCAGCCACTCCGCGAAGGGGCGGCGGCAAATCGCGCAGTGAAACCTGGTAGGATGCGAAGCGGATGAATCCATATGCGGGTGTTATTCTATATCATTGCTTCAACTCTTTGCGCTGTGATATCTCCCCAAATCCGATGAAGTTCCCCACCAATCCGGCGGACCTGCCCGGCTCCGCATACTGTCAGGCAGGCCTTTTCTACTTTCGGACGATCCTCCCCTGCTTTCGGACCAACTCTCCGGTTAGCGGAGATTTTCGCGTTCGAACCATTTGGGCCCGAGCCATCCGCGATTAAACCGCCCGGACTTTCCCGTTCCTGCGGATGCGGATACCGGATGATTTCATCTCATCGATCACAGATTTTATGGATCAGACATTCACCAGGCAGAAAATAAAGGAGTTGCGCGCGTTGGTCGGCGAAGGCGATCGGGTCGGAATCATCCTGCAAGACGATCCCGATCCCGATGCGATGGCGAGCGCGATGGCGTTGCGCACGCTGCTCGGGCGCAACAAGCAGACCACGCCGCTGTTTTCGTTCAAGCCGGTGACGCGGCCGGAAAATCGCACGATGGTGCATCTTCTGGAAATCGAAATCCAGCCGGCCGATACCGGTGAACTGCGCGCGTTCGACAAGATTGCGATGGTCGATGTGCAGCCGGCGTACTTCGGGGAAAAAATTCCGCGCGCGGATATCGTGATCGATCATCATCCGGGCTACGAAGTCGGCAAGGCGCCGTTCGAGGATGTCCGCTCCCGTTATGGTGCGACCGCGACGATAATGACCGAGTACCTGGTCACCGCCGACGAGAAAATCAGCGAGCGGCTGGCGACCGCGTTGCTCTACGGAATTCGCAGCGACACGCTGGCGTTGTCGCGGCGCGTGACCGACGACGATCTGCAGGCATTCACCCTGCTCTATCCGCTGGCCAACTACAGTCTGCTCCGCCAGATCGAGCGTCCGGAGCTGCCGGTCAGTTTCGCACAGATCCTGGCGCGCGCGATGAAGCGGATGGTCATCAAGGACGGCCTGGTGGTGCTGAATCTCGGGCGCGTCGAGCGCGACGATCTGATCGTGCAGATGGCGGATTTCTGCCTGCAGTTCGAGGGCGTGGCGTGGGTTGCGGTGGCGGGCAAGCTCGGCAACAACCTGGTCATCAGCGTGCGCAACCACGGGATGGGCGGCCAGAATGCGGGCGAAGCGGTCAAGACCCTGTTCGGTGAAATCGGCAGCGCCGGGGGGCATCGCAACATGGCCAAGGCGGTCATCCCGATCCGCGCATGGCGGCGGCGCGAAGGCACCGCGCGCGATCTACCGATCGAATCTCGGTTGCGCGAACTGTTCAGCGCGCAGATCAGCGGCGAAGGCGACGCCGACGAGGCCCGCCCAACGACCGCGCGCAACGGCGGCTGACTTCGCTGACCCGCGCGGTCGTTTACCGAAGTCGCCGATACCTTTATCGTAAGTGTCGTGAATGTGGCGGAGGCGACTGTGGAGGTGAAAAATCGGCTCGGGCTGCATCTGAGGGCCGCTTCCGCACTTGCGCAGACTGCCGCGAAGTTCTCCTCGCAGGTGATGATCGGACGCGGAAAGAATCTGACCAGCGCCAAGAGCGTGACCGGCTTGATGATGCTCGGCGCGGCGCAGGGCTCCAAGCTGAAGGTCCGAACGGAGGGTGCCGACGCGCGCGAGGCTCTGAGAGCCGTCCAGACGCTGTTCGACGACCGTTTCGGCGAGGAATAGCCCGGAAATTGCCGATGATTTCGAGCGGCATCGGCGGCCGGTTTGAGTGTAAGCAGCTTGATTCTGTCCGATTGGTCAGTTATACCTTCAGTACCGAAAAACCCGTCGCGCGCTGCCCTTCTTTCACTATTTGGCGGGCGCTATCATTGACCACTTTTGAATAAACCTGAATCGAAGCTCGGAGTCCCGCGCGCCGCCCTTAAAGGTTGAACTGCCGTCTGCGGCCCACCTGCGTGGGGGGCTTTTCCAAGGAGACAATCGCGAATGCCGCTTAACGATTTCCTGTTCACGTCTGAGTCGGTCGGCGAAGGCCATCCCGACAAGATGTGCGATCAGATTTCTGACGCCGTCCTGGACGCGTTGCTAGCCGAGGATCCTGACTCACGCGTCGCGCTTGAATCACTCGTCAAGACCGGACTTATCGTGCTGGCCGGCGAGATCACCAGCCGCGCGAGTCCCGACTATGTGAAAATCGCGCGTCAGACCGCGATCGAGATCGGGTACGACAGCGCCGAGGTCGGTTTCGACGGCCACAGTTGCGCGGTACTGACCGCGATCGAGCCGCAGTCGGCCGACATCTCGCAAGGGGTCACCGAGGGACAGGGGCTGCACAAGGAACAGGGTGCGGGCGACCAGGGCCTTATGTTCGGTTTCGCCTGCGATGAGACGCCCGAGGAGATGCCGCTGCCTATCGCGATGGCGCATCGGCTGATGGAGAATCTCGCCAAGCTTCGCAGAGCGCGTCAGCTCGATTTTCTGCGGCCCGACGCCAAGAGCCAGGTGACGGTGCGCTACGCCGATGGGCGCCCGGTCGAAGTGACCGCAGTCGTGATCTCGACCCAGCATTCGCCCGAGGCCAAATACGAAACGATCCGCGAGTCGATGATCGAGGAGTTGATAAAAAAGACGATTCCCGAACAGTACCTCTCGCGCTCGACGGTTTTTCACGTCAATCCGACCGGCAGCTTCATAATCGGCGGACCGCATGGCGACTGCGGACTGACCGGGCGCAAGATAATTGTCGATACCTACGGCGGTTACGGACGTCATGGCGGCGGCGCGTTCTCGGGCAAGGACCCGAGCAAGGTCGATCGCTCGGCCTGCTATATGGCGCGTCACGTGGCGAAAAACGTCGTCGCAGCCGGTCTCGCCAGCAAATGTGAAATACAGGTGGCTTACGCGATCGGCGTGGCCGAGCCGGTTTCGCTGCTGATCGATACGTTCGACACCGGCGTGGTCCCCGAGCACAAGCTCTCGGCAACCTTGCGCGAGATGTTCGATTTCCGCCCGGCCGGAATAATCAAGACGCTCGATCTGAAGCGTCCGATTTACCGGGCGACCGCCGCCTATGGACATTTCGGCCGCAGTCCGCACGACGGGCTGTTCCCGTGGGAGCGGACCGACATGGCGGAGACGCTAAGAAACGCGTTCGGCCTCAACGGCCGCGGCTAAGCCAGTCGGCGCGCCCTCACAAGAAAAGAGTTTCGGAGTTTGAAAACGATGGCGACGAGTTCAAGCAAGCGCAAAGTTCTGTCCAAAGTTCGCAATGGAAACGCTCATGACTACGACGTGCATGACCTCGGACTCGCCGAGGCGGGACGCAAACGAATCGAATGGGCGGACAAGCAGATGCCCGTGCTGCGCCGCCTGCGCGAACGATTCGCGAAAGAATTGCCGCTCAAGGGCCAGCGCCTAGGCGCGTGCCTGCACATCACCTGCGAGACCGCCAACCTGCTCCGCACCCTGAAGGCGGGCGGCGCGGAAGTGTTCGCGTGCGCGTCGAATCCACTCTCGACGCAGGACGACGTCGCCGCGGCGCTGGTCGATCAGTACGGCATTCCCACCTTTGCCATCCAC
>JBGPNU010000124.1:0-8882 GCA_041487675.1 Binatus sp. (SeqCode) | reverse complement strand
CGCCGCCCTTTCCGCTCCGTTTTTTCTATTCGATCTCGTCGTCTGCGTACTTGGCAAACGAGCCGATCGATTCAAGTTGCCCTTCCGATGCTTGCCGTATCCCTTCCTTCACCTTGGCCAGAGCTTCCGGATTCCGCAGAAGCCAAGCCTCATGCATCGGCACCGACACTTCCGGCGACAGCAGCACCTGCCCCGCGTCGTTTACGTAGACTCCAAATCGGATCCCGGCATCCAGTTCATTTTCAGTGCCCAAAATTTCCTTCAAGGACTCCAACGCCCTCGTCAATGACACTCGCTTTCGTTCGTCCAACGCGACGTCGCCAATCCGCCTGAAGCTTTCGCTCAACAGTATGGTTCCCTTTCTCTTCATGAGGTTTCCTCTATATCGTCATCGATCACGGCGTGGGAAATGCCGCAAAACCCATATTATTCTAGTAGCAGAATTATGCGATATGGGCAATTCCCCCTGATGCGCGGAATTGCTGATACACGGCCGCGCTACGCATCGAGGAATCAGTGAATTTTTAAACTGACCCACTACCGAAACTGCCGTATCATTTGAATCCCGGCGACCGGCTTCGTATGATTTCGCGCGCGCCGAACGAATCAGCACCAGGGAATCAGTCAGCCCCGACAGATAAATTATGGGACTTAGAAAAGTAACTCTATTCGATAAAGAAGGCGCCACGCTCGTTCCGGTGGACGAGGACGGGCAGGCAAAACCGGCCGTTCTGGGCGTCCGATGGGTCAATCCCGATACCTTCGAAACGATTCGCGTGCGGGGTGGAAAGCGCACCGGGCCGAAAAACGAAGTCCTGATGGAAGTGCCGGCGACGCTCGACACCAGCGCGTTCGCAATCGAGGACCTGCCGCCGCCCAAGGTTAAGCAAGAGCTGGCGGAAATCGAAGGGCCGGCGAGCACGGGAAAATCCGCGGGAAAGCCATGACCCAACCCGGCGCGCTCGCGGGCCTGCGAGTGCTCGACCTGACCGGCCATCGCGCGCAACTATGCGCCCGGCTGCTCGCCGACATGGGCGCCGACGTTATCAAGATCGAGCCACCCGCCGGCGACGACGCGCGCCGCATCGGCCCGTTCCTCGATGACCTCCCGCATCGGGATCGCAGCCTGTTCTTCTGGTTCTATAATCTCAACAAGCGCTCGCTGACGCTCGACCTGAACGATTCGCGCGGCGGCGCGATTGCGCTCGAGCTCGCGCGCTCCGCCGACGTCGTAATCGAGAGCTTCCCAGTCGGCACTCTCGACAAGATGGGACTCGGCTGGGATACGCTCCATCGCGAAAATCCCGCTCTGGTCCTCTGTTCGATTGCGCCATTCGGGCAGACCGGTCCGTATCGCGATTTCAACGCCGACGACACCGTGCTGTCCGCGATGGGCGGGATGCTTTACGTCAACGGCTCTCCGGGCCGCCAACCGGTGCGTCCGCTCGGTCTGCAGGCGTATCACTCATCGGCGTATTTCGGCGCGATCGCCGTGATGCTCGCGCTGCTCGCCCGCGATGCCACCTCTGAAGGCCAATGGATCGATCTCAGCATGCAGGAAGCCACCGCCGCCGCCGTCGAGCACGTCGCTGGCGGATACTTCGAACGCCATGAAGCCGAGCCGCGCCGCGGCACGTTGCATTGGAGCCGCTTTTTTCGCGTCGGCAAATGCCGCGATGGGTACATCATGCACTGCACGCTCGGCGATTGGACCTCGCTCATCGAATGGGTCAAGTCCGACGGCAAGGCCGGCGACCTCGAAGCGCCCGAGTATCACCAGGTGATGTATCGGTTCCTGATGGCCGAGCACTTGTTCGACGTTCTCGACGATTGGGTCAAGGACTACCCGCGCGAAGAATTGATCGAACGCGCCCAGCTCCTTCGCCAGCCGTACGCATCGGTCCGTCCGCCCGAGGCGCTGTTCGACGACGAGCAGCTTGCGGCGCGCGGCTTCTTCGTCGAAGTCGAGCATCCGGAGCTCGGACGCAAATTCCGTTACCCGGGCGCGCCGTATCTGTTCGGCGGCACGCCGTGGCGCGTATCGCGGCGGCCGCCGCTGGTCGGCGAGCATACCGGCGAGATCCTGCGTGACGAACTCGCGATGGCTCCTGAAGCGCTCGCTGCGCTGTTCGCCGAGAAGGTCATCTGACCATGGCAACCGCCGCGATGCCGCTCGACGGAGTCCGCATCCTCGACTTCACCTGGGTCGTCGCCGGTCCGGTCGCGACGCGCATTCTCGCCGATCACGGCGCGGAAGTCGTGAAGGTCGAGCGCAAAGTGCCCCCGCCGCTCGGCAACCGCAAGCTCGGCCTCCAATGCGACCTGCATCGCGACAAACTCTCGGTCGCGCTCAACATGCAGCATCCGCGCGGCATAGAGCTGGCGCGCGCAATCGCCGCGAAGAGCGACGTCGTCATGGATAATTTCTCGGCGCGCGTGATGCGTAGTTGGGGGATGGATTACGAAAGTCTTTGCGCGGTCAAGCCCGATATTATCTGCATTAGTATGTCGGGCCTCGGCCACACCGGCCCGCTTTCGAGCTACGTCAGTTACGGACCGACGCTGCAGGCTCTTACCGGCTATACGCTCCTGATGGCGGAACCCGACGGCACCCCCGCGGGCTACGGCTATTCATATGCCGATATGTGCGGAGGATACACGGGCGCGCTCGCCGCGCTGGTCGCGCTATGGAATCGCCGTCGCACCGGTCGCGGCCAGTTCGTCGATCTGTCGCAGCTCGAGGCGGTCGCAAGCGTGATCGGTCCCGCGCTGCTCGATATATCCGTCAACGGCCGGACCCAGTCGCCACCCGGCTACGCATCGGGTGAAGGTCCCGCCGCGCCGCACGGCGTTTACAAATGCCGCGCGCTCAAGGGTGACGAAGGCTCCGCTGACGACGATCGATGGATCGCGATCGTTGTGCGTGGCGGCTCCGAATGGCGCCGATTCGTGACCACGATCGGTTCTCCATCGTGGGCGAGCGACCCAGGCTTCCGCACGCTTTATCTGCGGATGCGCAACAGCGCTGCGCTCGACGCGAACGTGTCGCGATGGACCGCAGCGCAGAGCGCTGAAGACGCGATGATCACCCTGCAGCGCGCGGGCATCGCCGCCGGAGTCGTGCAGAACGGCATCGACATCTGCGCGCGCGATCCGCAACTGAGGGAGCGCGGCTTCTGGCCGACGGTCTCGACCACCAAGGGCGCGACGACCCAGGTCACCGGTATCCCATTCAAGCTCTCGGGCGTTTCCGGGGATGTCCGCACCATAGCTCCCGAAGTCGGCGAGAATACCGACTACGTGCTCGGCGAATTGCTCGGACTAGGCCGCGCGGAGCGCGAGTCGCTGATCGCCGCCGGCGCAGTCTGGCCCTGACGGGTGCCGAAAAGCCCGCATCCGGTGCGAAACAGGAAGCGCGAAACCCAGTTTGGGTTTCGCATCTGGATCTTCTCTTCAAATGCAATACCGGGCTCGAACTTCGTCGATGAAGTTTGCTTCGGCGCCGCCGCTTTTATTGCTAGCTCAGGCCCGCGGTGCCGCCGGCGACGGCGGGCGCCGGGGTGCCGTCTTTGAGAGATTCCACGACCTCGCCCAGGTGCGCGCGGACCTCGGCGCTTGCTATGTTCAATACCGTCAGGAGGTAAGTCGCTGTGGTCAATAGACCCAGTAGTCGGGCTGCGACTGTGGGGCTCGCGGTCGCGATCGCGCTTAGCGTTCTCATTACTGCGGCGGGAACGTGGCTGTTCTTCTCGGGGGCGCTTCGCTCGCTTGAGCAGTGGTCCGCAATCAAGTATGTGGCGCTGGGATTGGTTGCTGCGCTAGCCGCGACCGTGTGGCTGCGCCGGACGCTATCGACGCCCGCAAAGGGCGACCCGCTCTGGTTTTTATTCCGCTTGTGCGGTGCGATGAGCTTAGTCGCGCTCGCGGTGTTGTTTCTCTGGCAGGGACTTTACCCCGAGGTCCCTCCGTTATGGGATTCGGTGGGTACCTTTTCGGCTCTCGCTCTCGTGGTTGTGGTGCAGGCTCTTGCACTTTACCGTCTATCGCGGCGCGTTCGAGCGTGGCGCGATACGAGAGAAACATAGTCCACGCACGGCCGTCGGGGTCGGTAAGGGCAGCTTTTCTGGGCCTTCGGGGGCCCAGCGCGGCACTTTGCCGCACCCGCAGGAAGACGAGCCACCCGAGCATTTCGGGTTGCCTTGACGATAGTGCCGCGTGTAGAGGCTTGCACAACGCGTGACAGGTGAAGTTATGGCTAAGTGGTTTGAATTCATCATTGGAAAGCCTTACGAGTCGGAGCTCAAGGATCCGGCGACCTTGCTCTTCGCGCTTGTCGGCATGCTCGCGGGTATTGTTGTTGTATGGCCCTTCATAGGGGCGTGGGTGGCCGACACGCTCCTGCGTTCGGGGTTCACACTCTGGGCGGCGGTTCCGGTTGAGCTGGCAATCGTAATCGGGGCGCTCTTAGGTGCAGCTTTGGGCAAAGTCGTGGACCGAAAGGCAGCGGAACGGACGCGGCTTCTTATGCTGCGGTGTCGGCAGGTCTTCTTCCTTATGGTAAGCGCCGTAGGCCTTGTTTATTGCTTAGTTTACCTGTACTCAGATTCAATTATTTTCGTTGTGGCGTCCGTTTCAATGGTTCTGCTTGCCTTTGGCCAGACACGATGGCGTCCGCGACCCGGGGCCTTGCGAAGATCGTCGCGCAACGCGCCTTAAATTGGGCGTTGAGTTTGAACCACCAAGGCTTCACCTGTCTCGTTTACAGCTATGGCCCATTTGACGGCGGCTGGCCCTGACGGGTGCCATTTTCAATTGCTAGCTCAGTCCTGCGGTGCCGCTGGCGGCGGCGGGCGCCGGGGTGCCGTCTTTGAGAGATTCCACGACCTCGCCTAAGTGCGCGCGAACCGTGTCGGCCGGCACTGCTCCGGCCGCGAGTTTGCGCGCCGGTGAAAGCCGCATCAGATGGAATACAAATATCGCGAATGCGATCCCTGCGGTCACTACGACGATCGAAATCATCGCGCCCGGATCGGTGCGCAACGAACTCACGCGATGCAGCACGTATGCTGCCGACAACAGCGATACCCCGAGCGACACCGCCGCCATCGTGAGCACGTCGCGCACCGGCTGCGAGGCGCCTTTCAGAAGATAACGCCGCAGTTCGCCCGCGGAAAAATAATCGAGAAACCAGCCGGCGTCGTCTTCGACCCGTCCGGCCTTGGGCGGCGCAACCATCAGGCCGGTCATCGGATCGAGCGCGGCCTCGCCGCGGTTGTGGCGCTTGATTCCGTCCAGGATCGCGCGATGAATCTCTTCAGTGATCGGGTATCTCCGCGCGATCAGGAACGACAGCACCGCGAAAACTGCGGGCCCGAGCGCGAAGATTGCCCTGATCGCGAAGACCACGCGCGGCGATTGGATCGCGTTGGGCACGTAGCCCATCGAGGCGAGAATCGCGATTGGGACCGCGGCGCTCGGAATCGCAACGAACTTCGGCAGCATCGACCAGAACGCGCTGTACTGCGCCTCGCGGCGTTTGCCGGTGTAGAGTTCATCGTAATCGATTACGTCGGCCTGCATCGAAGGGGTCAGGAACAAACCCGCGCCGAATCCGATTCCCGCCCAACAAATCAGGATCAGCAGCATCCATTCGTCGCCCGGCCCGAGAATGAACATCGCGCCGCCGCCGGTGATGCCCAGAAAGAAGCTCGCGAGGTAGGCCTTCAGCTTGCCGACTCTGCGCGCAATCGCGACCCACATCGGTAGCGAGAGAAATCCGAATACGAAGTAGCCGAGCAGCAGCATCGAGAGCCATAGTCCGGGATTTTTCGGGCGGATCACGTAGGCGTTGAAAAATGGCATCATCGTCGCGGGAATCGCGCCCGTGATACTCCCGACGACGTAGCTCGCGAGCAAAATCGCGAACGGCCGGTTGCGCAGCGCGCGTCTTACTCCGGGAACCAGCGGATTGGATTCGCGGGCGGCGAAATCCGGACGCTCTTTTACCGTCAGCACCAGCAAGCCATAAAGCACGCTCAACATCACACCGAAAAAGATCCCAAGCCGGAAAAATACTTGCCGCTCATTCAAATGAAGCGTTTGCATCATGATGCCCGGGGCGGCTGACGCGACGATCGTTCCGAGTATCGTGAACGACTCGCGCCACGCGAACAGACTCGAACGCTCGTGATAGTCCTGCGTGAGTTCCGGCCCGAGTGCGTAATGCGGCAGCACGTAGATCGTATGAAATACGAAATAGAGGATGAACGTCACCCCGAACCACAGCGCGGCGCGCCCGCCGGTCAGCGACTCAGGCGGGTTCAGCAGCGCGAAAAACGCCACCCCGCACAGCGGCGCCCCGAGCAGCATGTAGGGCCTCCGCCTGCCGAGCCGGGTATGCGTATGGTCCGAGATCCAGCCCATCAGCGGATCGGTGAGCGCGTCGAGCGATCGAGCGATTGCAATAGCCATCGCCAGGTACCCGAGCTGGACCAGCACCACGTCGGCATAGAACTTCGGCATGTGGATGAAGATCGGAATGATCATCGCGGCGCCCGCGAAACTTGGCGCGCCGTAAAGCAGCTTGATCCTTAAGGTCAGCGGTGCCGCGCTATGCGCAGCGGTTGCGGATGCGGCGCCGTTTTTCGATTCCGCCAAATCCATCAGTACCTCCGGACTTCGATCGCCGATGCGCCTTCACTGTACTTGCGGCCGCAGCCCAGAGGAATCGCTCGCGGACCCCGGTTGCGCTAGTGTCAGCGTGTGGCTGGCTGTTAACCGCCGGTCGGAGGGACTTGCTTGCACGCGAGCGTTCTATCCAGCGCGCTGGTCGGGGTTGACGCGTTTCCGGTCGAAGTCGAAATCGACATCGGATCGGGCGTGCCGCCGCATCGTCTCGTCGGGCTGGCCGAGGGTGCGGTCAAGGAGTCGCTCGACCGGGTCAAATCGGCGCTCAAAAATTCCGGTTTCGAGTTCCCCACTCGCAAGATGACGATCAACCTCGCGCCGGCCGACACCCGCAAGGAGGGCTCGGCTTTCGATCTTCCGCTCGCGCTCGGAATTCTCGCCGCGCAAAACGTCCTCAAGGATCGCGCGCGGCTGCGCTCCTACCTGGTGCTCGGCGAACTCGCACTCGACGGCCGGATCAAAGGAATCCGCGGCGCGCTGCCGACCGCGCTGCTCGCCCGCTCGGGCAAGTTCGCCGGCGTGATCCTCCCGCGCGAGAACGCCTCCGAGGCGGCGGTCGTCGGCGAGGGCACCGCCGTGCTCGGGGTCGAGAGCCTGCGCGAGGCGTTCGAGTTCTTCGAGGGCCTGCGTCCGCTCGAATCGACGCCCACCGATCTTACCGCCGTGTTCGGCGCCGCCAATCATTACGACGTGGATTTCAGCGAGGTCAAAGGCCAGGAGCAGGCCAAGCGCGCGCTCGAAGTTGCCGCCGCCGGCGGGCATAACGTGCTCATGATCGGTCCGCCCGGCTCGGGCAAGACCATGCTCGCCAAGCGCCTGCCCTCGATCCTGCCCGCGATGACCTTCGAAGAGGCGATCGAAACCACCAAGGTGCACAGCGTGATGGGCCTGCTCGACGGCCACGCGCTCATCAGCACCCGGCCATTCCGCTCGCCGCATCACACCATCTCGGACGCGGGGCTAATCGGCGGCGGCTCGGTGCCGCGTCCGGGCGAGGTCAGCCTTGCGCATCATGGCGTGCTGTTCCTCGACGAATTGCCCGAGTTCCGCAAAAGCGCGCTCGAGGTCCTGCGCCAGCCGCTCGAGGACGCGCGCATCACGATTTCCCGCGTGATGGGCACCCGCACCTTCCCAGCCTCCGTGATGCTGGTGGCTGCGATGAACCCGTGCCCGTGCGGCTTTTACACCGACCCGCAGCACGAATGCTCATGCTCGCCAATCGGGATTCAGCGCTACCGCTCGCGAATCTCCGGCCCGCTGCTCGATCGAATCGACATCCACATCGAAGTGCCCGCGGTGAAGTACAAGGACTTGACCGATCGCATCGCGCGCGAACCCTCGGCCGCGATTCGCGAGCGCGTCAACCGGGCGCGCGAGGTTCAGCTCGGTCGCTTTGCCGGGATGACGTTTTTCTGCAACGCGCAGATGGGCGCGCGCGATCTGCGCCTCCATTGCCAAATTGAAAGCTCGGGCGAGCGCCTGCTCGAACTCGCGATCAACCGGCTCGGCCTCAGCGCCCGCGCCTATACGCGTATCCTGAAGGTCGCGCGCACAATAGCCGATCTCGACGGCGGCGGCGCAATCCTTGCGCATCATGTGAGCGAGGCGATCCAGTACCGCTCGCTCGACCGCACCGCCCCCTAGTTCGACGCTCGATGAGGAGAGGATTCTGTTTCCCTCGCCCGCTGTCGGGAGAGGGTTAAGGTGAGGGACATCTGTGCGGCGCGATTGTCTGATGCGCCGCACATTTGATGGACCACGGTCGCTCGCTCGACCCATCGTTTTTCACCGGTCGCTGCGCGAATCGCGTCGGCAGTGTGTCGGTTACACCTCCCGACACAGGGAGAGGCAACTGGTTCATCCATACTTCTAACAGGCCGTCAGGCCGCAACCCGCGGCGGTGCCGATTCCCGACGGGAAGTCCGAAACCATGCGCCGGGGGCGATGCGTCAGGTTTCGGGGAAATGAGATTCCTTCCTTCTCCCTCCATTGACGGGCAGCGTGCTATGGGTTTGACAGCATATGATGTCTGCGCTATATCCTCTGAGTGGCGATAAAGATCATCGTGACCGACCAGTTTCGAGATTGGTATCGGTCGCTGGATGAGAAGGACGCGGACGCGGTTGAGTTTTCGGTCGGATTGCTGGAGCAATTCGGCGTCGCGCTCGGTGCGCCGCATAGCAGCAAGATTCTCG
>JBGPNU010000123.1:0-8928 GCA_041487675.1 Binatus sp. (SeqCode) | reverse complement strand
GCCAATCACCGCGGCGGTCTCGGCGACTTGCGGAATTTCGAGATACTGGCAGTTAACGGTTGCGCCGTCGGGATAGCGGCGGCGCGGCGCCTGCAGGAGCGGCTGACATTCGCGCGGGGGACGATCGCTGTTTTTGGCGAGGATAGTCGCGCCCGCACGCGTGTGCGGAGCGAGCACCACAAGGGTATCGCAGGAGGGGAACCCCAGTTCAGCTCGTTTTGTGGTCTGGTTCGCCGTCTTCACGCCCCTGAACGCCCGTGCATTCACGTAACGCCTACCTAGCTGAAGAGATCAGACAGTGACTTAATCCGCCACGAAAGGCACGCTCGCATCTTGTTACGATTTCGCTTGTGAAGTTAACGTAGCGAGGTGGCGGATGAGCAGGATCGCACCAATTTCATGGAAGCGTCTGAGATGCGTGTTCGAACACGACGGTTTTGTTTTCAAGCCTGGCAAAGGTGACCACTGGAAGGGTGAAAAAGCGGGTGTGGCAAGACCGATTATCATTCCGGCTTACAACGAGGTGGGTCTCGACATCATTCGATCATGCATGCGGACGGCAGGAATGACACGTGACCGCTACCTGCAACTATTGGAGAAATGTTGAGCGCGATCACGCGGAAGCTGCGCGGGAATGCGCTCGCTCGATCGAAAATGGCAGCGGCACGGTCACTTCCTTCCGGCCGCGGACACCGGTTTTCAATTTCTGCTGGCGACCGACCGCAGGGACAAATCCCGCCTCGCGCAATACGATTTCGAGGGTGCCACGTTCGTAACAACTGAGCAGAAAAGTCGCGAGCGCGTCCTTCAAATTGCGCTCGGCCTGTTCGCGCGTGTGGCCCTGCGAATGGACATCGAGCAAATTACACGAGGAGATGAACCATTTCCCCTTTTTCTTCACTTGCGCGGGGAGCTTGAATTCCATTGAGGCTTGCACACGTCCACCTGTAGGTGTCGTATCATAGCTGCTCACGCCGGTGAATCGTAGGACGTCGGGCGGAGGTCAGTTCGAGGTCGAAGGCGCGGGGCTTGGCTGCGCAGGAGGAGCCGCGTCGGCGACGCCGAGGTCGTTCAGGATTTCGATCGCATGGGTGGACGGATCGACGTTGGGATAGACCTTGAGGACGTTGCCTTTCTCATCGATGACGTAGGTAATCCGCCGGTCCAGCCCGAGAATCGGAATCCCGTTTGCCGCGCCATAAGCGGTCGCGATCTTCTTGTCGGGATCGAGCAGCAGCGAAAACGGCAGGTTGTATTTCCGGATGAACTCCTTGTGAGCGTCGGCCGAATCGACGCTGCATCCAAGCACCGTCAGCCCGGCGTTGCTGAAGCGCGAGTAGCCGTCGCGAAACGCGCACGCTTCTTTCGTGCATCCGGGAGTCTCGTCCTTGGGATAGAAATAGAGAATCACCTTTCGGCCGTGGAAATCGGACAGCGAGACCGGCGCCTGCTGATCGCCGGTGACCATCTGCGTCGTAAACGGCGGCGCCAGTTGTCCTTCTTTGAGCAGATCGGCGCGTGCGATCCGCGGGCGTAGTGCGATCGCTCCAGCCACTACCAGGATCGCGATGACGGCGGCGGTGAACATCTTCATGCGAGTCTCCCCTTCCAGACTTAAACTCCAGCCGAGGCGCGAAAGTTCCGCTGCAATCCGTTCAGACTTGGTATAGCCACTGGCGATAGCGCGGATCGCGGCCGTGCAGCGCGCCCTGGAAGACTTGCTGCACCTTGAGCGTAATCGGCCCCGGCTTTCCGGCGCCGATCCGGCGGTCGTCGAGCTCGACCACCGGCGTCACTTCGGCTGCCGTCCCGGTCATGAACGCCTCGTCCGCGATGTAGAACGCGTCGCGGGCAAAATATTCCTCGCGCACCTCGATACCCGAATCCTTGAGAATCGTGATGACCGCATCGCGCGTGATTCCCGCCAGCACCGACGTGAGCGGCGGCGTGCGAACGATACCGTCGCGAATCACGAACACATTCTCGCCGCTCCCTTCGGCTACGAAGCCTTCGGTGTTGAGCAGGAGCGCCTCGTCGTAGCCGCCCCGGCGCGCCTCGTAGCCGGCAAGGATCGAATTCACGTAGTGGCCGGTGACCTTTGCCGCCGGCATCATCGAGTTGTGATGGAAGCGAACGAACGACGAGGTCTTGAGCCGCACGCCCTTGGCAACGCTGTCCTGGCCGAGATACGCGCCCCACGGCCACGCGGCTATCGAGACGCGAATCTTGTTGCCACGCGCCGAGAGACCCATCTCGCCTTCGCCGAAAAACACCAGCGGCCGCAGATAGCATTCCGCGAACTTGTTGACGCGCACCACATCGGCGCATGCCTTGAGCAGTTCCTCCTGGCTATACGGAATCGCCATCTCGACGATATGGCCCGACTCGATGAGCCTGCGGATATGCTCCTTGGCCCGAAAAATAGCGGAGCGGCCGTCGGCGCCTTTGTAGCATCGCATCCCTTCGAAGACGGCGAGCCCATAGTGCAGGCTGTGGGTCAGGACGTGAACCGTGGCCTCGTCGTAGGGCACCATCGTTCCGTCCATCCAGATTTTATCGGAGCGCAGATTGTTCGCAGGCATAGTCCAAACAAAACTAATCGATGCAAAGTAGTTAGTCGATGGGTGCCCGTAAACCGCCGCGATCCGGGAACTACTGGCTAGTCGCGGCGGCCGGGCTTCGAGGATCGCGGAGGCGGGTCGCCACGATGCGCGTCTTCACCGGCATGGGTATCGGCAAGGGCGGCGGAATGCCCGGCGGGCGTGGTTGTTACCGGAGCGTGATTTCCGGCGCTGCCATGGCGCGAGCGACGACGCCGGCGCCTGCGTCGGCGCTGGCCGTTTGATTGAGGTTGCGACGCGGGCAGATGAGATGACGGCGCCGCGCCTGAAGGACTCGAACGAAACGCGAAAGCATCGGGATCGGAAAGCCAGCGCATCATATGGGTCGCGTCGATCGAATAGGTCGGCGCGGTCATCTCGAAGAACAGGCGTGCGTCGGGAAAGTACGGCCGGCGCATCAGTCGGCGCGTGCGGCGGGTGGGGGTCGCAAGATTCTCGAAAGCCTCCAGGATGAGCCGCATCTGCTCGGTATCGCCGCGCGCGAATCCGTGTGC
Organism: Binatus sp. (SeqCode); assembly: GCA_041487675.1. Classification (GTDB taxonomy): domain Bacteria; phylum Desulfobacterota; class Binatia; order Binatales; family Binataceae; genus Binatus. The sequence goes on along the minus strand of JBGPNU010000123.1, from coordinate 5,813 downwards.
GCGCAGTTCGCCGAGGAGATCGATTCGCTTTGCGCCGGGCCGTCGGTGCTGGTCGCGATACAGGTCGAGCATCAACGCCGACAGCACGATCGGATGCTCGGGCGCATAGCCGCCCGCGATCGCCAGTCCCATCGCCGCCATGTTGCGGACCACCGCCTGCTCGGCGAGTGTTCCGGCGCGCGACTTCAAATGCGCGGAGAGAATCGGCAGCACGGCCTCGAGCAGGCCGAGCTCCTCCATCAGGACAAGCGCATGCGCGGCCTCGGGCTGGGCGAGAGTCTTGTAGGTCTCTTCGACCAGGCGCGGCCTCGACGCCTTGGCGAGGTCCGCGCGATAGCGCTCGATTGCGGCATGCGTGGCGGGCTCGATCTCGAAGCCGAGCTTGGCGGCGAATCGGATCGCGCGCATCATGCGGACCGGATCCTCGCGCATCCGCAACTCCGGGTCGCCGATGGTGCGGATCAATCGCGCCTTGAGGTCGTCAACTCCGCCCGGAAAATCGACAACCCGAAAGTTTTGCGGACTGTAGAACAGCGCGTTGACCGTGAAGTCGCGCCGAAACGCGTCTTCCTCCGGGGTGCCGAACGTGTTGTCGAGACGAATCAGCGGATCCTCGCCGTCGGCGACCGCCTCTGCCTGCCGGCGGAAGGTCGCGACCTCGACGTTTTGACGTCCGAAGAAAACGTGCACGAGGCGAAAGCGCCGGCCGATCAGCCGGGAATTGCGGAACAAGTCGCGGACCTGCTGCGGATGCGCCGAAGTGGCGACGTCGAAGTCCTTGGGCTTGCGCGAGAGCATCAGATCGCGCACGCCGCCGCCAACCAGATATGCGTCGTGGCCCGCGCCGGCCAGCCGATAGAGAACCTTCAGAACGTTGGCGTCGATATCGCGCCGCGAAATAGGATGCTCGGCGCGTTCAAGTATGCGGGGTTCCAATTCTTGAGATTCCGATTGCGGCAGATTCCGTTTCGATCAACTTGGGTCCGGCGGTCGAGTCCTGGCGCCGCTCGCGTGAGCGCGCTCCAAACCTAGCACGACGCAACCCCGGCTTCATCGTCCCAACCCTGCCCACAAACCCGGGAATAGACTACGATCAAATCAACCAGAGAGGAGTCTTTGAAATGGATAAATTCCTGACTGACGTTAAAAAGATTAGAGCGAACGCGCGCCAGCATATGGAAAAGGGCGCGGTAACCGAAGGATACAAGGCCGACCGCGAGCAGGTCCTGAAGGTCCTCAACGACGTGCTGGCGACCGAGTTGGTCTGCGTGCTCCGCTACAAGCGCCATTACTACACGGCCCGAGGTATAAATTCCGATTCGGTAAAAGAGGAATTCCTGCAGCACGCGACCGAGGAACAGCAGCACGCCGATTGGGTCGCCGAACGCATCACGCAGCTCGGCGGCGAGCCCAATTTCAGCCCCCAAGGACTCGCGACTCGTTCGCACTCGGAATACGTCGAGGGCAAGACCCTGGTCGAAATGATCAAGGAAGATCTGGTCGCGGAGCGGATCGCGGTCGAAACCTACTCGGAAATCATCCGATGGCTGGGTAATGACGATCCGACCACGAAAATCCTGATCGAGCAGATCAACAAGGCCGAAGAAGAGCACGCCAACGACATGTGTGACCTGCTCGCCAAGGTCTCCTGAATCATTCGCGTCTTCAATTCCTGAGATCGCGGCCGAGCGTCCCGGGAAATCCGGACGCGTATTGACATAGCTCGACATTGTGATTTACCTCGGAGGCGACGGCGCATAGAGCCTCCCGTTTCGTTCTCGCGCGACCGGAGACAGTCACGATGAAGCGCGCACTGCCCGTAATCTTAAGCTTGCTCGTTACGCTTGCGGTTGGCGTCTTTGTTAGCGCTGCTCATGCTCAAGGACCCGGTCCTCTGGCGGAACCCAAATCCGATAAGCAGGCGGGATTCCCGACCGATCTATATGCGTGGGTGATTCCGCCCGACAATCCGCAAACGCCGGCCAAGGTCGCGCTCGGCAAGGCGCTGTTTTTCGATACCCGCCTCTCTGCCGATGGCAAGGAATCTTGCGAGAACTGCCATAAGCCCGACAAGGGCTTCACCGATCAACTTCCGACCTCGATGGGCATCCATGCGCAGTTCGGCCAGCGTAACGCCCCGAGCGTGCTGAACGCTCTTTTCAACGTGACGCAGTTCTGGGACGGACGCGCGCCCACGCTCGAGGCGCAAATCGAAGGCCCGGTAACCAATCCGGTCGAGATGGGTATGAAATCGACCGACGATGCGGTCGCGAAGATCAAGGCGATCCCCGAGTATCAGAAACAGTTCCAGAACGTGTTCGGGCGCGAGGTCACCTTCGCCGATATCGAGCGCGCGATCGCCGCGTACGAGCGCACCCAGACTGCCTTCGACTCGCCATTTGACAAGTTCATCGGCGGTGACCAGGGCGCGATCAGCGATTCGGCCAAGCGCGGATGGTCTCTTTTCAACGGCAAGGGCCGCTGTATGTCGTGTCACGGATGGAATCCGACCCAGCCGCTGTTTACCGACATGAAGTTTCACAACATCGGCGTGTCGGCGCATAAGTCGGACTTCGTACCGCTGGCGCGGAAAGCCCTCGACATGCTTCGGAGCGGCGGCAGCGCGCAGCAGATCGACAAGCTCGCCATCGGCACCGACATGAGCGGCCTCGGCCGCTTCCTGGTAACCAAGCAGCCGCACGATATCGGCGCATTCCGGACCATGGGTCTGCGCAATCTTCTGGTGACGCAGCCGTACTTCCACGACGGCTCGCAGGTGACGCTGTGGGACACGATCGATCATTACAACAAGGGCGGCGTGCAAAATCCCTACCTCGACGGCGGAATCGTGCCGCTCGGGCTCACGGAACCGGAAGAGGACGACCTGATCGCATTCCTCACCGCGCTGACTAGTCCCGAATACGAAAAGGCCGCGAAGGAAGAGTACGACCTCCAGTTCAAGCGCTCGCGCGCCGATCGGCCGCAGCGCGACACCGCTGCCGCAAATGGCGACAAAGGGCGCGGGCCGGGACTGGCGGGACCATTTGGCGATATCGGACCGGCGCAGACCGGTGAAAATCCGGCGCTGCTCGGGGGCGACTGAAATCATTTCTGCTGCGAGGCGGGTAACCAATGTCTCAGCGCCATAAGAGCGTCGAAACGAAATACATGGAAGATCGCGACGCGGTCCTGAAGGGACTCCGCCAGCTCGATCGCAGGACCTTTCTGAAGGTGTTGGCCGCTACCACCGGCGCCGTGATGGCGAAGAGCCTGATGCCACCGCATTCGTTTCAGCTCGTCGAAGTCGCGAGCGCCGCGATTGACAAGGCATCGAGTGCAAGCGGGATGGCCGGCAAGCCGCCGTTTACGTTCGCGTACATATCGGACACGCATCTGTATCAGCGGACCCTCAATCAGCGTTTCGTGCGTGCGGCGGTCAAAGCGGTCGAAGATGTAAACGCGCTCGATCCGCAGCCTGACTTCGTTCTGTTTGGCGGCGACCTTGCGCAGCTTGGACGGCGCGAGGAACTGGATCTCGGCAAGCAGATCCTTTCGGAGCTGAAGGCGCCGGTTAAGATGATGGTCGGCGAGCACGACTGGTTTTACGACCTGGGCGATGCCTGGCAGGAGATGTTCGGGCCGCCCAATTACTCGTTCGACTGGAAGGGCGTGCATGTCGTCGTGCTGATGAGCGTGCATGAGAAGGACTTCTGGACCGCGCGCAAGATGACGCCGGCCGAGCGGATGCAAACCGTCGCGGGCCTCGACAATGGAATTCAGTCGCGATTCGAAGTCGGCGACGATGAACGCAAGTGGCTCGCCGACGATCTCGCCAAAGTGCCGCACACCACTCCGCTGCTGGTCTTCTCGCACTCCCCGCTCTACAAGTACTACCGCAACTGGAATTTCTGGACCGATGACGCCGAGCAGGTGCAGGCGATCCTGAAACCGTACAAGCACGTGACGGTGATTCACGGCCATACCCATCAGATGCTCCAGAATCAAATCGGCAACATCAGTTTCTATGGGATGCTCTCGACGGCGTGGCCGTGGCCGTATGCGCCGACCGGATTGCCGCCGCTGACTATCCAGATGAATCGCGCCGATCCGTTCGACCAGTTCGATGGACTCGGTGACGGTCAATTCAATGTTCGCACCGACGGACTGGCCGACAAGATTTACAATCTATGGGACCGCAACCCGGTCACGATAAAAGCCGACTACCTCATTTCGCACGGCAAGACCGCGCGGCCGCCCGCGCCACAGTTCGCGAGCTACTGAGGCGACTTATTTCCGCGAGACGCACATGAGCCGACGGACAATCGCATTTGGAACTCTCGCATTCGCAACTCTCGCGGTAGGGGCGGCATTGATCGCCGCCGCGATGCATCCGATCCGCGAAATTTTCGCGCAAGAACGTCCGCCGTTCCCCACTCATCAGGCGCTCGCGGCCAAAAACGGCGGCGTGGTCGTGATGCTGTGTGACGGCAAGACCAGCATGGAAGTGAAAGGTCTGAAGGCGGGGCAGCAAATGACTCATCAGCAGGCGATCGAGGTCACGCGCGAGCTGATGGCGAAGTGGCAGCGTCAGCATCCGAATCAGAAATGGCAAATGGCCGAGCAAATGGCCCAGACAGACCAGTCGTCGGAGCCGGTACCAGCTCCGTCGGCGGCATCAGGCGCCGATGTCGCGAAGCCAGGTGAAACCGTACCCAGTCCGGAAACTTCAGCGAAACCTCCCGCAATGGGGACGCAGCAGGGCGATACCTACGCGAGCTTCACCGAACGCGATTACAAGATTTGGAAAGCTCAGACCGACAGCTTCGTCGCGGAAGGCAACCGAATTTTTCACGACGCCAAAGAACTCGGCAGTACCATAGGCGTTAGCTGCGACATGTGCCATCCGGACGCGTCGAATACGCATCCCGAGACTTATCCGAAATACCAAGTGCAGCTTCAGCGCGTCGCGTTGCTGCGCGACATGATCGACTGGTGTATCGAGAATCCGGTCAAGGGCAAGGCGCTCGATCCCAACGATCCAAAACTGCGCGCGCTCGAGGCGTATATCATCGCGCAGCGCAAAGGCGTCGCGCTAGACTACGGCAAGCACTGAACGTGGCTATCACTATCGCCTCGAACGTATTAAATCGAAGTACGCGGAGGCACGAGACGATGGCAGATTCCCGACGTGGCGGCGGGTTCACAACTTTGGCGATCTTATTCGCAATTCTCGCATTAACCGACATTCTGAAGCCGTTTCATCTCGAGGGTCCGACCACGGGCCTGGTCTTTTTGGGCAAACGGCTGAGCGGCACGCCGGATGCGATCCTCGGGCCGGTGTTGGGAATTATTCTCTTGATTTATGCAGCGGGGATTTGGCGGATGCGCCGCTATGCGATGTACCTCGGCTACGCATATGCGGTTTACGTCACGCTCAACCTCGTGCTTTTCTCGGCGCGGAATCCGCCGCCGGCTTCGGATAACGAGAGGATCTTCGACTTTGTCTATCTCATGCTCGCTCTCGTTTTCAGTTGGGGCACGGCGATACTTCTTAACCGCCGCAAAGTCGATCTCCGGTAGCGAGTTGCGCAGCAGCGTTCCTACGCGGCCGTGCGGCCGCGGTAGAAGAGCCATCCGCGTTCCGAGATCGCCGCGATATAGAACAGCGCGATTAGCGGTGCGAGTTCGCGGACGATCGCACCGGCTGTCGCCGGCGGCGGCGCAATCGCGAGTGCTATCACAAGAGCATAGTTGATAATCCCGCCCCAATGCCCGAGCCGGCTCTTGATTGGACCCGCCGCGCGCGGTCCGAT
>JBGPNU010000122.1:0-8961 GCA_041487675.1 Binatus sp. (SeqCode) | reverse complement strand
TCGAAGATGCGCTTGAACTCCAGGTTGTTTTTGATTCGGTCGCGATTGGTCTTGAAGCGGGCGTCCTCGGCGAGATCGGGGCGCTTCATCGCGCGCCAGAGTCGCGCGATCTCGTGTTGCTGCACGACCAGAAACACGTAGCCGGCGGCCGCCTTGAACACTCCGCACGGGCTGCCGGTGGGATGCGAGGAGCCTGCGCGCCGCATCGAGAACTTGCCGGGCCGGAGCGATACGACCGGTACGGCCAGTTCGTGCATATGAAAGTAAGTGTCGAGGATGGAGGCGTCGATGCACAGTCCCTCGCCGGTGCGCTCGCGATTGAGCAGCGCGAATCCCACCGCCATCGCGGAGGCGACTCCGGTGGAGACGTCGCCGATCGCCATCGCGGGCACCGACGGCGCACGGTCGGCTTCGCCAATCAGATCGATCACGCCGGAGAGCGAGCCTCCCAAGTAGTCGTAGCCGGGCTTGTAGCTGAGCGGTCCGCTCTGCCCGGCGACCGAAATCGAGCACATGATGATGGCGGGATTGATTTTGCGAAGCGCCTCGTAGCCAAAGCCCATCTCGGCGATCACGCCGGGCGCGAAGTTTTCGACGACGACATCCATCTTCGGAATCATCGCGAGGACGAGTTCGCGGGCGCGCGGACTGCGCAGATCGAGCGCGAGGCTGCGCTTGGAGTGATTGTGCTGGAAGTAGTAGGTGCTCATTCCGTCGCGGACCAGGCCGAGTTGGCGTACATGATCGCCGCCGATACTGCGCTCGATCTTGATTACATCGGCGCCCATCTCGCCCAGAATCCGCGTGCAGGTCGGCCCCGCCACGAAATGCGTGAAATCGAGAACGCGGTAGCCTTCGAGCATCCTGAGCGGCTTGTCCATCTCTATCGTTCTCCCAGCCGTATCCTGGAGCCGCGCGCGTGCCGATCGCGCGCGACTACATTCCCTGCTGAGCGTGGCAATCGGCGCAGATTCCGTACAGTTCCATCTTGTGCCGCGTCAGCGTCACGCCGAGATCGCGCGCCACGATATTTTGCATGCGTTCGATCGCCGCATTCTCGAACTCGATGATCCGGCCGCATCGCTCGCAGATAAAATGATCGTGATGGCGCTCGCCGACGGCTTCGTAGCGCGCCTGGCCTTCGTCGAAATGACGCTCGTACAGAAGCGCGCATTCCTTCAGCAGCCTGAGCGTGCGATAAATCGTCGCGTAGCCAACGTGCGGATTGATCTTCTTGACCTCGGCATACAATTCCTCGGCGCTGATATGGTGCCCGAGGTCGAAGAACACGCGCGCGATATCGTCGCGCTGGCCGGTGGATTTGAGCCCGCGCTCCTTGAGACGCGCGTGAAAGGTTTGCATCCGCTCTTCCGCGCTAAAAGCGGGTTTGCGGTCGATTACAGTATGACCGGCCGACGCGGTTTCGCCGGGGCGCGGCATCTCAGCACTCAGGATTGGGTCTCCCCGACATGAACGACGCGCCGCGCCGCCGGGGAAAGATAGACGGATTCCAGATCGCGCGAGCGGAGCGCCTCGGCGATAACTTCGAGCTGCTCGGAGGCCGGCTGGTCGCGATCGATGATAACCAGGTCCCGGTCGCGCAGCCGGCATGCGCCGCCGCGGATGCGGTAGCCGATTTCACGCAGGATCTTTTCGCGCCGGACCACCAGTCCCACGCGCTCGGCCGCGCCGGCAAGCTCATCCACAATTCTCATCACCCGCGCTTCGCTCAGCTCGCTCATTTCGGCCACCCACCTTGGCAACCTCCCGGCGACACGGTTTCGCGTCCTCTTGAGGCATTACCGCGCCTCATGTTATCGCGATAACTGGCGCGGAGGTCACACACTTGATCAAAAAGATCCTTGTCGGCATCGACACCTCCGAACATTCCCGGATAGCACAGGCGTACGCTTTCTATTTCGCCCGGCTTTTCAATGCGACGCTGATCGGATTGCATGTGGTCGATATCGTGTCGATCGAAGGATCCTTTTTCCATGATATATCAGGTTCGCTGGGGCTGGAACCATATCTGGATTTCTCGTCGAAGATGCGTGAAGTGCTGACCGCGCGCGGGCGCGGCGTGCTGGATGAATTTGCGGCCTCGGCGCGGCGCGAGAACCTTGGGGTCGAGACGGTGCTCGACATGGGAATCGTCGCCAACCAGATTTGCGATCGCGCGCGCAGCGCCGATCTCGTGATGATCGGCCATCGCGGCGTCAACGAGCGCTTTTCGACCGGACTGCTCGGCTCGACCGCCGAAAGCGTGGCGCGCAAGTCGCCGCGCCAGATGTTCATCTCGCCAAATCGCTTCAGAGAGGTCAAACGCCCGGTGCTGGCCTACGACGGCAGCGAGCGGGCGTCGCGCGCGATGCGTTCGGCGGCGGAGGTTGCAAGCGTCATCGGAGTGCCGCTAACCGTCGTCACGGTTGCGCGCGATCCGAAGCTCGGCGAGCGCACGCTCTCCGAAGCGCGGGTTTATTGTGAGAACTACACACCCAAGGCCGAGTTCAAATTACTGCAAGGGCACGCCAACGAAGAGATCGTCAAATTTTTGAAAGACTACGACGCCGACCTGCTGTTTATCGGCGCATACGGCCACAGCAGGATAATCGAGATGGTGCTGGGCTCGACCACCGAGTTCGTGCTGCGCAATTCTCCCTGCCCGGTTTTCCTCGCGCGCTGACAGAAGACGTATCAGCGGCGCGCCGCTCTCAAGCCTGCGGTTCGCCGGTGCGCTGCTGGATGTAGCGCCCGAGCAGCAGGCGCATCGATTCGATCGGCTGAATCCCGATCAGCGGAAAATCGCCCAGCATGAAAGTCGGGTAGCCGAGCGCGGAAAATTCTTCAGCCTCGCGCTTATGATCCTCCAACCGCGCTTCCATCCTTCCGCTCTCGAGGCCCGCGCGAAACTGCGAGCGATCCATCCCGGCGCGCTCCGCGATTGCCTCGAGCACCAGCGGCCGCGAAATATCGCCGCCTTCGTCGAACGCCGCGCGAAATACGCCGTCGTGATAGGCGGGGAAAACGCCCGCGTCGCGCGCGAGTTCCGAGCCCTGCAGCGCGGCCGTCGAATCGATCCAACTCACTGGCGGCGCGACCAGAATTCCAGTCTCCGCGGCCACCAGCAGCACTTTCTGACGCTCACGATCGCCGAGCGCGCGTCCCGGTTTGGCTCGAAAGTCGCGCATCGCAATCGGCACGCCCTTCCATAACGCCTCGAAACCGAGCTCGCTTTCGAGCTCGCTAACGATTCGCCACGCGATATAACAAAGCGTCGAAGCGTAATCGAAGTAGATTGGAATCCGCACCCGGCCCATATCGTCTTCGATACTCTCGCGCGTTCGCGCGTCGTCCGCAATTGGCCATTGGCGCGCTTGCGCGAGCCGTCGGGCTCGCACATCCTTATTTCACAAGGTTGCATCAGCATGTCTTCGAATCGCCGGCCGGTTCTGAAATTGGGAGTCGTCGATCTCGGCGTCGAGACTGCGTCGTTGCCGGGCGGCGTGCAAGTCGATCTCGCCGTCATCCGGCATCCCGGAGCGAGCGCGATCGTCGCGCTCGATGCCGACCTGCAGGTTGCGATGCTCACTCAGTATCGCCATGCGATCGGCGGGTGGCTCTCGGAAATTCCCGCGGGATGCCGCAACCCGGGCGAAGATTTTCTTGAATGCGCGCGGCGCGAACTCGGCGAAGAGGCCAGCCTTGCGGCCGCGCGATGGGATCACCTGGGATCGATCGTCACGATCCCGAGCTTTTGCGACGAGCGAATCGAACTCTACCTTGCGCGCGAGTTATCGGGCGGCGCGGGCTCGCTCGATCACGACGAGGTGATTCGGGTCGGCCGCGTTCCATTCGAGGAAGCGTTCGCGATGATCCGGCGAGGCGATATCATCGATGCGAAAACGATCGCCGCATTATACCGCGCCCGCGACTTCCTCGGCCTCGAGCGCTGCCGCTGAAATTTCTCATGTCAATCGAAGTCTTTGGCATCGAGCACATCGATCTGACGGTGAATGACGTCGCGCGGTCCAGGGCCTTCTACGACAACGTGCTCGGTGAACTCGGGTTTCGAAAATACGAGGACGAAAATTATTTACACTGGGCCAACGCGCACATGACGATCGCGATTCGCGCGGCTTCGGACGCTAATCAGGGCGCAGAGTTCGATCGCTATCGGGTTGGGCTGCATCATCTCGCGTTCAGGGCGCGCTCCCGCGGCGATGTTGACCAATTCCACCGCTTTCTGGTCCGCGAAAGAATCACGGTGCTCGATACTCCCGCCGAGTATCCGCAGTATGGACTGGAGTACTACGCCGTGTTCTTCGCCGATCCCGACGGGATGAAGCTCGAACTGGTGCATTACCCATGGGGCTACTGGCGAAAGGCGCAGACCGAGGGCCGCGACGATCGCCCGCGCTACGATCCCGGCAAATCAAAATAGACAATCCCGGACAAAAAAAGGCCGCGCCCTGGCGGACGCGGCATCATGCTCGCTCATCGGAGCGGTTTAATGTCCGTGCTTGCCATGGTTGTGCGGAACCGTGACGGTAAGCACGGCATCATCCGTCCCGCCCTCGTCGGTGCACGTGACGTCGATCGTGTACGCTCGCGCCGTCTTGTCTTTGGCGCATCGCTCGGCCCGCACCTGGACCGATGTCGATACCGTGACTGTGTCGTCACCTGCTGTCCCCAGCACCGGCGTGCTGTCGAAGACCCAGTCAGGATTATTCGTCACGGAACCGCATCCGGCGCCACCGGCGGCATCCTCAGTATCCTGGTCGGAGCTGATGCCGGTTACCGTGAGTCCGAGCGTGTCAGGGCTAACGTCTGGCGCGACCTCCGGTTGCGTCTCGGCGAAGCTGATGTTGATCGTCGCCAGTTTGTGATGCGGAGGCCAGAGCGTGATCGGAGAATAGGTAATTACTCCGTCTCCGCAATCCACTGTAGCCTGTCCGCCCGTACCCGAATGTTTCGCAAATGCATTCGGAGTGAGGACGAGCAGGAATGCCGCGACTCCAGCAATCAGACTCAAACAATTTTTTCGCGAAGTCATGATTCCTTCTTTCCCTCGTTTGTCGCCGGTATTTTCGACCAGTCCAAGGCGACTGAAAGAGAATAGGCGTCGTCATTGCGAGTGTCTAGCGCCTCTACAATTTGATCGGATTTCAAATCAACTTATAACACCTAATATCGTCTTATAGCGACAAATTCGTGCAATCCACCAGTATTTTTGCGTATTTGCCGCGGTCGGATGCCAGCCGCTCGAATGCGTCCTGCAAATCGTCCAGTGCGATACGCTCCGAAATCAACGGACGGACGTCGAGTTTGCGGCTTGCCACCAACTCCACGGCGCGGCGGAAATCGATATCGTTTGCGGAGTAGCTGGCGAGCACGTCCAACTCGTTGCCAAGCACTCGATTTGCGTGCAGCTCGAGCCGCCGGCCTTCGTACGCCGCAACCATGATCAGGCGCCCCTGCTTGCAGGCAAGCCGCTCGGCCGCCGCGAACGCATCCGGATTGCCCGACGCCTCGAACACGACCTCGGCGCCTCGTGCGTCGGTCATCTCCATGATCGGTCCTTCAATTTCGTCAGCCGGATCGAGCGCGACGTCGGCGCCCATCGTGATTGCCAGCCGCCGCCGTTGCTCCGCCGGCTCGACGACTGCGATTCGGTCCGCACCCGCGCGCCGCGCGAGCGCCGTGATCAGCAGTCCGATTGGCCCAGCGCCCATCACGACCACGCGTTCGCCGAGTTGCAGCCGCGAGCGGCGGATCGCATGACACGCTATCGATGAAGGCTCGATCAGCGCGGCTTCCTCGGGCGGAGTGGCCGGCGGTACCAGGAACATCTGACGCGCGGGCGCCGCGACGAATTGCGCGAAGGAGCCGTTGCGCTCGCCCATCGCCATCGCGCGCATGTCGCACAGGGTGAAATCGCCGCGCCTGCAGTACTCACAGCGGCCGCAACTCGGATAGATCACGCCGACGGCCTTGTCGCCGATATCGAAGCCGCGGACTTCCGCGCCTACCTCGACGACTTCAGCGCAGAACTCATGGCCGAGCACCGCCGGCATCGGCGCCAGGATCGGCCCGGCGACGAATTCATGCAGATCGCTGCCGCAGATTGCGCTGAACAGTACTCGAAGTTTGAGATCTGTGGGTGAGGGACGGGGATCGGGATACGCGCGATCGATTTCAAATCGTCCGCGCGCTTTCAACACTGCAGCGCGCATCCGGTGACGCTCCTGAATCCGTGTGCGGATTCTGCGTCATCTTAGGGCACGCTCTCCGGCGCGTACAGTGCGTGCACACTGCGAGCGCAAGGGCCACATCAACTATTCGACCACTACCTCGTCAGGGAAAAGGAACGTGGTGGCGCCGTCGTCAAACTGCACCAGATACATGCGGCGGTCGAGATTATTTACCTCACGCAAGATGCGTGGCTGTTCGCTGAATCGACTGCGTCCTTCGTGGTCGCGCACCGGTCTCTGCAGCTTACAATGCCTTCCGGCAACTGCTTCTCTGTTTGTGCTAGCCATCAAATTTCTACCCCTCCACTCCATCCGGTAATTCCGGTCAACCTCATCCTGTCCGATATTCTAGCAAGCTTCGGGCCTAATTTTTAGACGCCCCGCGGCGGTCCGAGATTCACTTATCCAGAGTTGTGGAAAACCCTACATTTCAAGGATTTTTTCCTATAGTGTCGCGGTGAAGCGGCGAGGATGGCACCGACCTTGATGGTCGATAGATTCTCGCGTACCCGTTTACGGTCACTCTTTTGCCAAATTCGCGTCGTGGATTTCAGGCAGGATACGCATCATAAATCGCGAAATCTCGCACTTCGGGAAGAATTACTCGCTTATGACAACGATTTACCCCCTTATCATGGGACGCCGAGCGATTCTCGCTACCGAGCATTACCTGTCTGCCGCCGCGGGTGCGGGGATTTTCGCGCGTGGCGGAAATGCCATTGATGCTGCGTTAGCTGCAACATTCGTCGAAGGCGTCGTCAATCCGCATATGCACACAATCGGCGGCGAAGCGCCGATGCTGATTTACTCGGCATCTGCTCGTCGCGTGGTCGCGATCAACGGCAATATGATGGCGCCGGCGCGCGCCACGATTGAGCATTACCGCTCGCTCGGCGTCGAGCTGATCCCCGCTGCAGGTCTGCTCGCAGCCGGTGTTCCCGCCGCTTTCGACGCGCTGTTGACCGCGCTCGGCGAGTTCGGAACGAAATCGCTCGCCGAAGTCGTACAACCTGCGTTCGAACTCGCGGCCGACGGATTTCCGATGCATGCCGGTCTGTCCGGTGCGGATGCGAGCGATGGCGACGTCGTCGCCGGCGCCGGCGCGTCGATTCGCCAGAACGCGCAGCGGTTTCTCAGCAAGTGGCCGTCGTCGGCGCGCGTCTATATGCCCGATGGCAAAGTGCCGCGGCCCGGCGCGGTGATCAAAAATCCCGCGCTCGCGAATTTCTTCAAGCGCGTGCTCGAGGCGGAAGCGAGCGCGAAGAATCGCGGCCGCAAGAGCGCGCTGGATGCGGCGCGCGAACGCTTCTACCGCGGCGATATCGCGCGCGAGATCGTAGCCTGGTCCGACGCGAACGGCGGATTGCTCGCCGCGTCCGATCTCGATCGCTTCACGACTCGAATCGAAGCGCCCGTGAGTGCCGACTATCGCGGCGTCACCGTCTTCAAATGCGGTCCGTGGTCGCAAGGGCCGGTCTTCCTCCAACAGTTAAAGCTGCTCGAGGGATTCGATCTCGCGGCGATGGGCCACAACTCCGCCGACTACATTCATTCACTAGTCGAAGCCGCCAAACTTTCGTTCGCCGATCGTGAGGCGTATTACGGCGACCCCGAATTCATCGACGTTCCGATCGATGCGTTGCTCAGCGATCGCTACGCCGCGATTCGCCGCGAGCTTATCGATCCGCATCACGCCTCGATGGAACAGCGCCCCGGCGATCCTCGTGCGATGCGCGCGTTGCGCGGCGCCTCCGCTCCCGACGCGCGCCCGTGGGGCGCCGGAACGGTTCACGTTACCGCTGCCGATCGCGACGGCAACATGATTGCGGTGACCGCCAGTGGCGGCTGGATTCCGAGTTCGCCGGTGATCGACGCGCTCGGCTTTCCGCTTGGCACCCGGATGCAGACCTTCTTTCTCGACGAGCGCCATCCCAATGCGCTCAAACCCGGCAAACGGCCGCGCACCACGCTTTCGCCGTCGCTCGCGATGCGCGCGGGCCAACCTTATCTCGCGTTCGGCACCCCCGGCGGCGATCAGCAGGATCAATGGACGCTGCAATTCTTCCTGAACCTGATCGATTTCGGGATGGATTTGCAGACCGCGATCGAGGCGCCCAAGTTCTCGACCCCGCACTTTCCCGCCACGTTCTATCCGCACGGCAGCCTGCCCGGCGTGCTGCAAGTCGAAGATCGAATATCCAATGAAGTGCGGGACCAACTCGCCGGCCGCGGTCACAAGATCGAAGTCAGGCCGCCGTGGTCCGAGGGTCACGTGGTCGCAGTGCAGATCAACACGGAGACCGGAGTGCTGGCGGGCGGCGCCGATCCGCGCGGTCAGGCGGTCCCGGTAATGCCCGCGCAAGTGATTGGTTGGTAGGGAGTGCGCGCGCGTTTACCGAAACGAGCTCACAGATTCGAAAGCTCGCGCATCGTCATGCGGATTTGGCGACTGCCTTGCCCGGCGTGAGCTGACATTCGACAAACTTTCCGCCCTTCATTATCACGTCGAGATTGGCGCGATCCTGCAGCACCGCAATGTCTTTCACGGGATCGCCGTTGACCACCAGAAGGTCAGCCAGCTTACCCGCTTCGATCGTTCCCAGGTCGTCCTTCATGCCGAGCATCTCGGCGCCGTTGCGCGTTGCCCAGCCGATCACGTCGAGCGCTGAAATTCCGGCGCCCCTGACGTAAGCCTCGAGCTCCTTCGCAT
>JBGPNU010000121.1:0-9048 GCA_041487675.1 Binatus sp. (SeqCode) | reverse complement strand
GCGGCGACTGAGGTTTTGAATGACGGACAGCGCCGCGTGGGAGCATAGTTAGGACGCGGCACTCAGTCAGCCAGGATCAACCGGCGCAGCCAGCAATGGCTGCGCCGGTTTTCGTTTTGCGCGGCTCGAATCGTATCGCGCACGCGCGACCCTACCGGTACAATCCCATCCCGGATGAATGGCGACACGAGGTTTGAAACTTGGGCAGCAGAAGCGATCGCGCGGCGATGGGCTGGTGCGCGAATCGAGAGAATCGCGGCGCTTAGGGGCGACCTGTCAACGCGACGATTCTGGCGGGTCTGGATAGCTTCTCGCCAGGAAGATTGCGCTCCTCCAACGGCGATCATTGTCGATCTGGGGCCCGACGATCTCCCGCGTTACGTTCGCGCGTTAAATCTTTTGCCCGGTCCGCCTTCCGAGCCGCCGTGGATAAATGTGCATCGCTTTCTGAGTTACGTCGGCGCGCCGATTCCCGCGCTCTACTCCTCGGCGCCCGAGCGCCGCGCGATGCTGGTGGAAGATGTGGGCGAGGTGTCCCTGCACACTGCCGCGCTCCGTCCT
This sequence comes from Binatus sp. (SeqCode), assembly GCA_041487675.1. Lineage (GTDB taxonomy): Bacteria > Desulfobacterota > Binatia > Binatales > Binataceae > Binatus. Next base: position 8,487 of record JBGPNU010000121.1, on the reverse strand, counting down.
GATGCGGACGCCGCTCGTCTCTTCCGCCTCGCCACCGAGGAACTGCTGCGTTTGCATGTCGAAGGAACTTTGAAGATCGACGACCGATGCATCGCGCGGGGAATCGCGTACGATGGGCGGCTGTTTGAATGGGAGATGAAGGAGTTCAAGGAAATCGGTCTCGGCGCGGTCGCGCCCGGAGCGGCGACGACATCGATCGAGCCCGAGCTTGCGATGCTCGCGGCGCGATTGGATCGCTATCCGCGCGTGTTCTCGCATCGCGACTACCACGGCCGCAATTTGTACGTCGAGCATGGCGCTCGGATTAGAATAATCGATTTTCAGGACGCGCTGATGGCGCCGGCGGCGCAGGATCTCGCGGTACTGCTGACGACCCGCGACACCGACGATGTCGTCACGCCCGCGATCGAGCGCCGTATCCTCGATTTCTACTGCGCGGGCCTGACGCGCCGCGGCGCCGTCACACTCGCACCCGCGGATTTTATCTTGAGCTATCGATTGTGCGTTCTGCAGCATGCGCTCAAAATGATCGGACGTTTCGAATTGTCCGAACGCGACGGCAAGACAGGGTACGCCGGGTTCATTCCGCATTTGCTGATGCAGGCGCGGCGAATGCTGGCCGAAATGCGCACAGAATTTCCCAAACTATGCATCGCGCTCGGCGCGTAAAGCGCGGAGCCTGGAATCGATTCGGGCGTAACTCAATGCGAGCATTGGTACTGGCGGCGGGAATGGGCGAGCGACTCCGGCCGCTCAGCAACAAAACTCCCAAGCCCATGCTCCCGCTTGGCGGACGGCCGCTGATCCATTATCCACTCGCGATGCTGAAGCGCGCTGGCATCACCGAGGTCGCGATCAACGTCCATCACCTGGCGGGCAAGGTGCAAGATGGACTCGGCGACGGTTCACGCCTTGGCATGCACATCACGTATGCGCCGGAACCCGTGCTGCTGGGCACCGGCGGCCCGCTCAATGGTTTGCGCGAGTATCTGGGCGGTCGCTCATTTGTAATCGCGAACAGCGACGGGATTCTGGATCTCGATCTCGCCGCCATGATCGCAGTTCATCGCGATCGCGGCGCGCTCGCGACGATCGCGCTCTTCAGACCCGCGAATCCCGACTATTACAGCCGAATCGAGATCGACGCGGAGGAGAGAATTCGGCGGATGCGACTGCTCGCGCGCCGTAGTCCGCTCGAATTTGACGATTTTCCCAAGGACCTCACGCCCGCCGCCGCGGCCGCGCTTTCGTCGTTCATGTATTGCGGCGTGATCGTCGCGGAGCCCGCGGTCTTCGACCTGATGCCCGCGGCGACCCCGTGGAGCCTTATGGCCGGGCTCTTCGCGCCGATGGTCGCGGCGGGGTTGCCGGTGTTCGGCCGGGTGCATCGCGGCTACTTTCGCACGATAGACGATTTGCAAAGTTACGATGCGTTGAAAGCGGAATTCGCGTCGTCGCCGCCGAAAAAGTTCTTCCCGGCGAAAAATTTCTTCCCGGATTGACTACCAGCGCATGAACGCCGCTAGCAGGAACGCGGCCATCATCAGCAAGCCGAACTCCATGTGGAGTTGCACGGAACGAAACAGCGCGAGGTTGAGCTTCTTCGGCTCGCTCTCGCGCATTACGATTCGGACCTGGTCGAGCGCGCGCGGAACCGTAATGAAAACGATCAGCGCAATCCACGGAATCGTGTGCGCAAGCACGGCCGCCAGCGTCGTCGCGTAGGCCGCCACATCGATCGCGACGAGTTCGTAGTTGGCGCCGATGCGCCCGAATATCGTCGCCAGCGTCCGCTTGCCGTGGCGCGTGTCGCTTTCGATGTCGCGGATGTTGTTTGCGTGCAGGATTCCGGCGACCATGAAACCAAGCGGTATCGATGCCCAAAAAGCGGCCGAAGAGAAATGCAGCGCCATGACAAAATATGCGCCGAGCACGATCACCGGACCCATGAAGACGAACACAGTCAACTCGCCGAGCGCCACGTATGCGAGCGACACCGGGCTCGCGGTATAGAAGTAGCCGGCCGCGATGCTCGGAACTCCGAGCGCAAGAATCGGCCATCCGCACAGTGCCACCAGAATGAGTCCGATCAGCGCGCCGATCGCGAACGCGACGATTCCGCCGCGCCACACCACTTCGGGCGTCAGCAGGCCGCGCTGAATGACCATGCTGGGTCCAAGCGATTGCTCGGAGTCTGCGCCGCTGCGGTAGTCGTAGTAATCGTTGATAAGGTTGGTGCCGGCCTGAATCGCGATCGCGCCGACGAGCGCGAGAATCATGCGGCCCAGCGAGAAAAATCCGGCGCGGGCCGCAATCGCGACTCCGAGCAGCACCGGAATCGCGGCCGCACTGAGCGAGGGCGCGCGGATCGCCTGAATCCAAATCGAGAACGCGCCGGGGCGGGTTCCACCTTCGTGTGGAATTGCTCCAGCGTCAGCCATGACTAGATCAACACCTTCGCTTCTTTGAGTCTCGCGATTTCTTCGGAACTGTAGCCGAGCAGATCGGTCAGGACCTGGCCGGTGTTCTCGCCGATCATCGGAGCGCCGCGATAGTCGAGATCGATTGCGCCGAACCGCACCGGAATTCCCGGCACCACGCGCTCGCCGACTTCGGCGTGCATCAGTTTCACCAGCATTCCAGACTCCGCGAACGCGGGATCGTTCACCAACTCCGGGGTGCTGTACACCGGACCCACTGCGAGGTCGCGCTCGCGGAGTTTAGCAACCAGTTCATCGCGATCGAAGTTGCGCGTGCGTGCGGCGATCTCGCGCTCGAGTTCGTCCAGGTTGGCGAGTCGCCCGGACAGCCGCGCGAACTTAGGATCGGAAGCCATCGAGGACACGCCGAGCACCTCGCAGAGCTTCGCGAATTCATCGTCAGCGGCGATTGCAATCGCGACCCACTTGTCGTCACCGGAAACCGGGAAGACGCCGTGCGGCGCCATCGACTCGTCGCGGTTCCCCACCGCGCCCTGGTCGCGTCCGTTCATCAGGAAATCCATCATCGCTTCGGGCATCATCGTGGTGACCATCTCGGCCATCGACAGATCGAGATATTGCCCCTCGCCGGTGCGATCGCGATGGTGCAACGCGGCGAGCAGGAAGAACACCATCCCGGCGCCAACCGCGAAGTCGGGCCAGGTGCCGCCGATCCCGCATGGAAACGAATCGGGATAACCGGTGATGTGGCAGAGCCCCGCGAACGCCTGCGTGGTCGGGCCGAATCCCACCGTACGCGCAAACGGACCGTCCTGTCCGAGCGGCGTTCCGCTCAGCATGATGATGTCGGGTTTGATCTTGACGAGATCTTCGTAGCCGAGTCCGTACTTGGCCATATTGCCGACCGTGAAATTCTCGGTGACGAAATCACTCCGCTTGATTATTTTGCGCGCGATCTCCCGGGCCTCCGGCAACGCCAGATTCAACGCGACGCTGCGGCGCGAGGTGTTGATCGCATGAAAGACACCGCTCCGGTTGATTCCGACAACGCCATCGGTGCCGGTCAGAAATCGCACCAGGTCCGGCGCCAGCGTCGTCTCGATGCGTATCACGTCCGCTCCCAGAGCGCCCAGCCACGCCGTCGCGTGCGGGACGGCATAGATCCAACCGAAGTCCGCGATCCGCAATCCGGCTAGCGGCAGCTTGGTCATCAGATGATCCGCTCTTTTGTGAGCGTCGCGAGATCCGGCTCCGACAGGCTTAGGTCGCTCGCCGAAGACCTTTTGGAAGACCTTTTGATTGTGCTCGCCTAAGCGCGGCGCACCGCGAACGATTCGCCACGGGGTGCGGGTGAACTTGCACGGCGCACCCGGCATCCGCACTTCGCCCGCTGCCGCATGATCGTGCTCGACGAAAAACCGCCTCGCCTTGTACTGCTCATTGCCCACGACTTCCGCCGGCGTATGAACCGGAAAGCACGGCACATGTTCAGCCTGGGCCCTTTCGAAAGCCTCAGTTCGCGTATGTGAAGATAGCCAGTCGATTACACCCGCCTCGACCGCGTCAATATGCGCGACGCGCCCCAGCACGGTCTCGAATAGCTCGACGTCCATCCATTCGGGATTGCCCATTGCCTTCTTCGCGCCGCGCCAGAACCGATCGGTGCCCGCGCTGAAGCTGACCCATCCGTCCTTGCACGGATAGACCCACTGCCCGCTGGTCTTGCGCCGCGTATTCAGGCGTTGGAACGACGCCGAGTCGCGCGCCTCATGGGAGTAGAATCCGAGGTTGGGGCGAACCATGCTGACCATCGCGAGCCACTGACTCACATCCACATGCTGTCCAGTTCCATTAGCCTTTCGGCTGTATAGCGCACACATCGCGGCCGCAGCGGCTGTATAGCCAGTCAGATAGTCAGATTGCCGTCCACCGAGCTTCAGTGGCGGCTGATTCGGCGGATCGGTTACCTGGTGCCATGGCGTCTCGTAGCCCACCCCGCTCATATGAGTAGCGACGAGATCTCCGCCGCGGAGATTCTTGTACGGCGACTCGGCGCCGAAAAACGTTATCGACACCACGATCAGCTTTGGAAATCGCGCCGTGAGTTCCCGCCAATCGATGCCGAGCTTGCGGTTCAATTCGGGACGATTTGGATTGAAAACAATATCGGCCGATGCGAGCAAGTCGAACAGCAGATCGCTGCCGCGCGGATCTTCCAGGTCGAGCGTCACGCCGAATTTGTTGGTGTTCAGATAAAGATGAAGCCCGCCGGTTTCAGGATCGGGGATCGCATCGCGAAACGGTCCGAGTGCGCGTTCTTTCGATCCTGCTTGCGAGCCTCCATCCGGCGGCTCGACCTTGATTACTTCGGCGCCGAAGTCGGCGAAAGACTTCGCCGCCATCGCCGCCGCCAGAAACGGCATCGTATCCAAGCTCGGCAGCTCGACGACTTTGAGACCCTCGAGCGCGCGCGGCTCCGGCTGGTACTCGTCGAAGCGCGCCATGGCTAAGCTACTCGATCCGCTCCGCTTTCAGATTGTCGATGAGGTCGATCAACTCGGCCATGGTGCGAATTACGTAGTCGGGTTTGAATTGCGGATGGCTCTGCAGGTAGCCGAACGACGCAGCGCCCGTGGCGACCGCAACTGACGCGCCGTAACCGGCGTTGATCGCCGCCATGATGTCGCGCGGCTCGTCGCCGACGTACATGCAGGCGCGCGGATGCATCGCGGCCTTGAGCGCCGTCTGTTTAAGGCTGAGCGTCTTGTCGAGCGCGCGGAGCGAAGCGGTGCTCTGCGTCACGACGTGATCGAGGTACGACGCCAACCCGACCATCGCGAGCTTCTCGAACAGCCGCTGCGAATCTCCCGGACGGCTGGTGATCACTCCGGTCGCATAGCCGCGCCGCTTCAGTTCCGCGAGCGTTTCCTGCACGTGCGGCAACACTTCGAGTCGTTCGGTCTTGTCGATCTCGGTCAGAAAGTATGCGTACGCGAGCTTCATGTACTCGGGCCTGAGATGCTCGGGGACCCCCAACCACACATCGTCGGCGGCGAGCGCCTCGCGGAATCGCTCGTGGGTGAGCGGAGGTTCATGGCCGAGTTCGTCGAGCGCGTTTTTGGCGGCGATATATAACGGGCCGTGAATATCGACCAGGGTGCCGTCGAGATCGAAGAAGACCGCCTTGAATTCGCGCGATGCCAACAAAGTTCCTCGCTAATGCCGAAATTGAGCCGTGAGATATACCAGGTGGCTGGTCCAACCCTCTTTGAACCTTTTTGTTTCCGCACTTGTCAAGTGAGGCTCAGGAACCCGGTTGATACAGGAGCAGGTATTCGCGCCGTCCGCCGATCACTTTCTTTACGTACTCACGGGTCTCCTTGTAGGCGATGTTCTCGACCCACTCGTCATCGTCGCCGGGAAATTCGGACATCCACTTCGCGACCGCGTGCTCACCGCCGTTATACGCCGCGACTGCGTGGAACGCGTCGCCGCTGAACATCTCGAACAGGCTCTTCAGATAGGTCGTGCCGAGGTCCACATTGATCGACGGGTCGTACAGCCGGATCGCGTCCGGATCCATCCCGCGTTCAGCAGCGACTTTTTTTGCGGTGGACGGAATCAGCTGCATCAGGCCGCGCGCGTTCGAGACCGAAGTCGCATTCGGGTTAAACAGACTCTCCTGACGCGCCAGCGCCAGCACCAGGTATGGATCGAGCGCGAGGCGGGTCGATGCGGAATGGAAAAGATCCCAGTACGCGCGCGGATAGCGAACGCGCTCGGCGGCAGCGTGGTCCAACTGCCCGATTTTTTCCATCCGCGTCGCCGCCACGATCGCGTCGTACCATGCATCGGCGCTCGCAAACCCGGCCAGCACGAATCGCCGCATCTCGCTCGTGTCTCCGCCGTGTACTTCGAGCGCCTTTAACTCTCCGGGTTCCAGTTCCTTAAGGCCCATCGCGCGGAGCGCCTGCAGCCGCGCCATATGATACTCAGCCGCGCCCGACACAGCCGGCGATCCGCTGAACGCGGGTTCGCGCGCCGACGCCGCCGGAAGATCGGGATTTGGCGACGCGACGCGCCGGCTTGCGAGCTCCGGATAATAGTTGCTGTCGGTACTCTGCGCGATTTTGGCGAATATCGCGCGCGCGCTACCGCTATCGCCGGCTTTTTCAAGTGCACGAGCGCGCCAGTAATCGCACATGTCGCGATCGGTTGCATCCTTCGCATGAGCGCGTGCGCTTAAGAATCCCGCCGCCGCGCTCCGATAGCTGCGCGCGAGATACAAGGTCCACGGCGCGCGAAACCGCGCTTCCTCCGCCGCCTCGCTGTTCGGATAGCGCGCGGCGAGCCGCCGATACTGCGCGCGAGAGGAATCGAGCTTGTGCTCCTCTTCGAAGATTTTACCGGTGCGCAGCATCGCGCCCGGCGCAAGTTGACTCGCGGGAAAGTTCGCGACCAGCCGGCCTAACGCGGTGCGTGCAAGATCGTATTGATTGTCGTGCCAATAGATTAGCGCGAGCGCTTCCAGAGCCGCCGGCGCGTCGTGACCGCGCGGCGCGATTTGCAGATACTCGAGCATCGCACGCTTGGCGCGGTCGGGCTCGGGTCGTAGCGCGCGGGCGATGACCCAAACCAGTTCCGCGCGAACCGATTCCTCGGGCGCCATCGCGAGTCCCGCTCTCGCCTGCTCGTTCGCGGCCGCTAGCTGCCCTTCGCGGAGCAGCAAAGCCGATTCCTCGCGATGGTAAGTGAGTGACCCGCTCTCCGCGACCTCGGGATTGGACGCGAGGATCGAATGAACCAGCGCGCGCGCCTCGCCGTCCGAATCGGAGCGCGGATATTTGTCGCGCAATTCCATCAACTGCGTGTATGCCGGCTTCGGATTCCCAAGCGCGATCAACGCCTTCGCCTCGGCGATCCGGGCGCCCTGCTCTATCGGCGGATCGGGCAATCGTGCGAGCAGCCGCGCCGCGGCCGCCGACCCTTCCTGATTGCGCCCGAGCTTCACCAGAGTCTCGGCCAGTTGGAGTTCGGCGCGATCGAGCATCGCGCTGTCCGGATACGATCTGACGAGGCGTTCGAGCGTGTCAGCCGCACCGGCCAGATCGCCCTGGTCATGTTGTGCAAGCGCCAGGTAGTAGAGCGCATAGTCGCCGAGCGCGGGAAAATTATCGGCGGCGAATTTGAGCCGATCGATCGCGCGCGAATTGTCGTGGTTGAGGTAGGCGCGGTAGCCGTCGAGGAACGCGGCCCGCGGGTCGGATGGCCGCTCGGATGCCGGCTCGGATACCGGCGACGGGCTTCCCGTCGCGGTCGGCGTCGCGACTTGAGAGTTTTCGGCGGGAGCATCGGCACGCGCAGACGTCGAAGCGCATCCCGCCAACAGCATCGCACACAGCATCACCGCAGCAGTGTCGCGCCATCCCTTCGCTTTCATCTGATCTGGGTTAGCGCATGCTCGGAGCGGCTTCAATTGGGACCCGCCACTCGCGAGGCTTGCGAGTGCGCGCGGCGTCTGGCAACAGTCGTTAACCGATCTCTATAGTTAACCGATCTTTCCGTTATCAACATTCGACCCATGACCGCTTCAACCAAAGTGATTCTTGCTTCCGGCTCACCGCGGCGGCGTCAATTGCTCGGCGCAGCCGGACTCGTGTTCGACGTGGTCGAAAGCGGCATACCGGAAGCGCATGCCGACGGCGAGCCGGCACGCGATTATGCGCTCAGGATGGCGCGGGGAAAAGCGCGCGCGGTTTCCTTGCGAGCCCGCGCCGCAGTCGTCGTCGGCGCCGATACGGTCGTCGTGTGCGACGGCGTGATTCTCGAGAAACCCGCGTCGCCCGACGATGCGCGCCGGATGCTCAGGATGCTCTCCGGACGCTCACATGTAGTGGTTACCGCATTCGCACTGGCGCGCGATGGAACGATCGTCGAAAGCGAAGCGGTCGAAAGCCGGGTCACGTTTCGGGTTCTCGGCGACGCCGAAATCGACGAGTACATCGCAAGCGGAGAGCCTTTCGACAAGGCCGGCGCATATGGAATT
>JBGPNU010000120.1:0-9070 GCA_041487675.1 Binatus sp. (SeqCode) | reverse complement strand
TTCTCCTCTTTCCTCACTCACACTTCTAACAGGCTCCTCAGGGCCGCATCCTTATTTTTCCCGCGGCGGTGCCGACTCCCGACAGGAAGTCCGAAAGCAGGGGCCAGCCCCTGCACCCATGCCAGGAAAAAGAATCACACAGGAAGCGCGAAACCCATCGCCCCCGGCGCATGTGTGGGTTTCGCATCCGGAACTCTTTCTGCTTCTTCGGGCTGCCCGCTCACTGTCGTGACGCGCGATTCTCGCCGGCGCGGCGCGTGCGGCCACGCAGCTTTGCCGCGGCTGATTCGAGCGGCTTCAGAATCGCGATGCCTGACGTCACGAACCCGGCGACTCGCGAGAGCGCTCCGAGGTCGAGCACGCCGGCTTCGATTTTCGGCGCGATCGCGAGCTTCACGCCCGCGGGGATTCCGCGCGCGAAATCCGCCACCCGCTGAATTTCGTCGAGCGTCTGCTGTCGATACTCCTCGAAGTAGTCAATCAACCTCGCGAGGCTCGCGCCGGCGCCGTCGGTGCGCGACCACTTTGCATCCACGGCTTCCTTGCGCAGTTCTGAAATTTCCTCGAGATGGCCCAAAGGGTCACCGCCCGAGTCCCGCGAGGAATCGGCGATCGCATGCCAGGTGCGTTCATCGAGGAACCGGTTTATGACGATCGCGGCGAGGCTTAGACCTTCCGCATCCATTTCGTCGATAAGCTCGCGCGCCTGGCGCAGCCGGTCCGCCTCCGCCGTGGTCACCAGGACGAATCGCACGGCGGGCGAATGCAGCAGCGCTTCGGTCTTGTGCAGGCGATCGACGATCGAGTCCATGCTTTCAGCCATCGCGGCGAAGAAATCCGAGATGGTCGAAAGCACGCTAGGGCCGGCGACGCGCTCCAACTCGCGCACCACGAAGCGCGCCGCCTCGCTCGCGAGCTTCATAGCGATTCGCCCGGCCGACAGCGACGGCGTGAACAGCCATCGTGCAGTCCGCGAATCGAGCAGGCGGATCATCCGGGCCGGCGCCTGCAGAAATTCGAACGAGTGCGATGCGGGCGGAGTATCCACCACCTCGAGTTCGAAGGCGCCCGTCTGATGCAGATCGTAGAGTTGCTGGAGCGCGGCGAACGCTTCCGAGCCCGCGAACTCCATGGTGAGGCTTTGGTAGAAGGGGTTGTCGAAAATCCGGCGGCGAGTGGCCGGATCCGCGACGAAGCGCTCGACCACGGCGTCCCACGCGCCCTTCACGTCCAGCATCATCGCGGACAGTTTCAGCGTAGGCGCGAGGCCGGCATCGCGTAGTTGTTTCACGCCGATTCGGGTTGGCCGGCCGCCGAGCCGTTCCAGTCCGAGCGCATCGCGGAGCCGCTGCGTGGGATCGACGGTGATAACCGCGGTCTCGAGATCGGCGGACGCGCCCGCGAGTCCGAGTGCGGCGGCAATGGTGGTCTTACCGACGCCACCGGTGCCGAGCAGAATCGGAATCGAGCCTTTGATAAGCAGGTTCTTCAAGCGGGGCACCGATACCAGTGAACAGTCACGATAGCAGGCACCGCGATCTGGCGCATCGCGGTCAACCGTTGTCATCAGCCGGGTATATAACTGTGGATAGTCGGCTAGGCGGATTAACGCATGGGGAATAGAATTTTGTTGGAAGGTGGAGTCTGGGGAGGCGACGGATGGTGATGGAATTGATTGCGGCAGTTGTGGTCGTCTTGGGCGTCCTTGCGGTCGTAGGGATTTTGCTCGTACTCGCCAGGTTACGTGCGTTCTCTTCAAATGATTCTTCTGCGCAGTTGGCCGAGCGGCTGAGTTCGGTCGCGGCGAGCCTCGACGAAAAGCTGACCCAGACGCGCACCGACATTGCGGGCCGTTTGCAGCAGGTCAAAGGCGATCTCAATCTCGAGAGCGCCGATCGCTTTACCGCATCGTTTGCGAGTCTCAAGACCGCGCTGGAAGGTCAGCTCTCGGCCGGCCGGCAGGAACAGGCGAGCACGCTCAAGCTGGAAATAGCCGCCTTGACCGCCGAGACGCGCATCAGCATGGACGCGATACGGTCGGACGTCGATCAGAAGCTCGGCGCGATCAGCAACACGGTCCAGGTGAAGCTCGATCAGAATATCAAGGACGGCTTCGCGCAATTCGAAAAAGTTCAGCAGCATCTGAACGAAGCGCAGGAGCAACTCAAAAATCTCGGCGTGATCGGCGAGTCGATCAACGACCTCAACAATCTTCTGAAAATGCCTCATCTGCGCGGCCGCTTCGGCGAGCAGGGTCTCGAACGCCTGCTCGAGGACTTCCTGCCGCGCCATATGTACGACCTGCAAGCGTCTCCCGATGGAGAAGGCCCGGGGCGCGCCGACGCGGTTATCAAGTTTCCCGATCGCACGCTGCCGATCGACGCAAAATTTCCCCGCGAACAGGTGCTGGCGCTGTTCCAAACCAACGATCCGCAAGCCCTCGATCAAGCGCGCGTCGAGTTCGAGCGCGTGATGAAGGAACAGGCCAAGCGAATCGCCGGATACATCCATCCGGAAAATGGCACGACCGATATCGCGCTCATGTATCTGCCCAGCGAAACTCTGTACATGGAGGCGGTGCTCAACGCGGAGCTGAGCGAATGGCTGAACAAGCGGCGCGTCTATCCAGTCTCGCCGAATACGCTGATCGTGACGCTGCAGTCGATCCAGATGGTCTTCAAAATGTACGAGTACGCGAAGGGGCATGAGCGCGCGACCGAGGAGCTCAAGAAGGCGCAGGCCGCATTCGGGCATTTCGAGAATCGCTTCGACGACCTCGGGAAGTCGCTGTCAAAGGCGCAGGCGGCGTTTGAACTCGCCAAGGGCCATCTGACCAAATATAGAAATCGCGTGACCGGACTGACCGGAGAGCCGGTTCCGGAACTTGATTTCCCCGCACCACCGACCAACGTGCGCGAAATCGCGTAAGCGCTACTCCGGTTCCCGGTCCGACGGCGGCGGCGGCTTCAACTGGCTGCGCTCTTTGCCCGCGACGATCCATCGCTCGACTTCGATTCGCTCGCGCTTCAGAAATCCCGCGATCGCTTTTTTGAGTCCCGCGTTGGTGACGTAGTGGATGCTCCGGGTCAGAGCTGGATCGAAGCCGCGCAGCCATTTGTATTCACCGCCCGCGCCCGGCTCGTAACGCTGAATTCCCTTCACGATCGAGTGCTCGATCCCGGCGTAGTAGCAGACATTGAAGTGCAGGAATCTCACGTCGCGGAAGCATCCCCAATAGCGGCCGTACATCACGTCCGCCTTGGCCAGGTTGACCGCGCCCGCGATCAGTTCGCGCCTTGAATAGGCACCGATGAAAACCATGTTGCGTTTGAATCTTTCGCGAATGATGTTGAAAAAACTCTCGGTCAGATACTGGCGCCCCCAGTAGAGCTTCTCGATCGTGGACATATAGATCTGGAACATCTCCGCGAACATGCGATCGGCGATCTCCTCACCGGCGAAGACCCGAATGGTGATGCCTTGCTCCGCGAGCGCGCCGCGCTCGTGGCGGACCGCGGTGCGGCGCTTGTGCTTCAGGCGGTTCAGATAGTCGTCGAAGGTCGCGAAGCCTGCGTTGCGCCAATGATACTGATAGCCGAGCCGCTCCATGAATCCGATCGGCGCGAGCGCCGCGGCTTCGTCGGGCTCGCAAAAGTTCACGTGCACGCTCGAGAGTTTGTTGTCTTCGCATATCGACGTAAGCGCCAGACCGAGCAGATTGATCAGGCCCGCGCGGTCCTCTTCCGGCGCGGTGAGAAATCGGCGTCCGGTATGCGGCGTGAACGGCACCCCGACCATCAACTTCGGAAAATACCGGATTCCCGCCTGCTCGGCGGCGTCAGCCCATCCCTGATCGAACACGAACTCGCCCATGCTGTGAGTTTTCAGATAGAGCGGACACGCTGCGACGATCCGTTTCCTGACAGCGCTGCGAACCACCAGATGATACGGCGCCCATCCGGTTTTCCGCGCGGCGGAACCGGAATGTTCCATCGCAAAGAGCCAGTCCCATTCGACGAACGGCGAATCATCGGGCGCGAGCAGACTGTCCCACGCCTCGCGCGGGATTTTTTCGATTCCCTCTACGACCGCAACCTCGAGTCTTGGCGCCGAATCATTCATCGCAAATCCAACTTTCGCATAATAACTGAAAATTCGATCGGGATACTCCACTCATTGCGCGAGAATTTGCTATCCTATTGATGAACCCGCAGGAGACGGTTCCCGGTAACGGTTCCTGGTGTCTTTGGAGGTGCGATGACGCGGCAGGTGCACGGGGTTATCGAATCGGCGCGAATCACCGACGGAGACGGCGATGGCCGCTCCGGCAACGGCGATATCGTTACCGAGCGCAAGACCCGCACCAAGTCGAAGACCGCCAAGCCGCCGCTGTATAAAGTGATTTTGCTCAATGACGATTACACGCCGATGGAGTTTGTGGTCGAAGTGCTGAAAGCCGTTTTTCATAAAGAGCATGCCGACGCGACCCGAATCATGCTGCACGTGCATCAGAACGGCATGGGCATCGCAGGCGTGTATCCATTCGAAGTCGCGGAGACCAAGACCCACACGGTTGAAGAATTGGCGCGGCAAGCCGAATATCCGCTCAAGTGCGTGATGGAAAAGGAGTGACGCCCCCAAAGGGTCCGAATCAGAAATGCCTCCATCCAACAATAACATCATGATCAGCCGCGAACTGCAGGTGACCTTGCAGCTTGCGATGACCGAGGCCGTAAATCGACGCCATGAGTTTGTCTGCCTCGAGCATCTGCTCTACGCGATGCTCCACGACGTGACGTCGAGCAACATCCTGAAACATTGCGGCGCCGACCTCGACGCGCTCCGCCGCAAGCTCGGGCATTACCTCGACGAGCAGGTCGAGCGGATGCCCAAGGGCGAGGAGGTCGCGCCAAGATATGCGATCGGCGTGCAGCGGGCGCTGCAGCGCGCGGCGCTGCACGTGCAATCGGCAGGCCGTCAGGAAATCGCCGGCGGCAACGTGCTGGTCGCGATGTTCCACGAAACGGAATCGCCCGCGATTTTCTTTTTGCAGGAGCAGGGTGTCACGCGCTTCGATGCGATCAACTACATCTCGCACGGCGTCTCGAAAATCGGCGCCGAGGACGAAGCCGACGGAGACGGTGACGACCCGGAGAAGGATTCTCTTGATCGCGAAGAGCGCGAGCACGAAGGCGGCGACGAGGACGGCGAGCGAAAGATGTCGCCGTCGAAGGCGCTGAATACTTACGCTATCAACCTTGCGACGCGCGCGGCGGACGGCAAGATCGATCCGCTGGTCGGACGAAAAAAGGAACTCGAGCGCGCGGTGCATGTGCTGCTGCGCCGGCGCAAGAACAATCCCGTCTTCGTCGGCGAGGCCGGAGTCGGCAAGACCGCGCTGGCAGAGGGACTCGCGCTCGCAATCCACAAGGGCGACGTTCCCGACGCGCTTAAGGGCGTCGAAATCTATGCGCTCGACATGGGCGCGTTGCTCGCGGGGACCCGCTTTCGCGGCGACTTCGAGCAACGGCTGAAGGCGGTTATCAAGGCCGTGATCGGCAACTCGAAGCGCATTCTGTTTATCGACGAGATTCACACCATCGTCGGCGCCGGTGCGGCGTCGGGCGGGACTATGGATGCGTCGAACCTGCTGAAACCCGCGCTGGCATCCGGCGATCTGCGTTGTATCGGTTCGACGACCTACCAGGAGTACAAGCGCTCGTTCGACAAGGACAAGGCGCTCGCGCGCCGCTTCCAGCGAATCGACGTGGTCGAGCCGACCCAGGACGAGGCGATCCAGATTCTTAGCGGGATCAAGTCGTACTACGAGAAGCATCATAATGTCCGCTACACCAGCGCGGCGATCAAATCGGCGGTCGAACTTTCCGCCCGCTACGTCAACGACCGCTTCCTGCCCGACAAGGCAATCGACGTGATGGACGAGGCGGGAGTCGCGGGGCATCTGCGCGGCGCGGGCGCGAGCGATCCGGTTACGGTCGGCACGCGCGACATGGAACGGACGGTCGCGCGGATGGCGAAGATTCCGGAGCGCACCGTGTCGGCGACCGATCGGGGACGCCTCGCTACGCTCGATGAGGATATGAAGAAGGCCGTGTTCGGTCAGGATGAGGCGATAAACTCGGTCGCGCGAGCGATCAAGCTCGCACGCTCCGGGCTCAGCCATCCCGACCGGCCGGTCGGCGCATTCCTGTTCGCGGGACCGACCGGCGTCGGCAAAACCGAAGTAGCGCGCCAACTCGCCAAGGTCATGGGCGTTGAATTCATTCGCTTCGACATGAGCGAGTACATGGAGCGGCACACGGTTTCGCGGTTGATCGGCGCGCCGCCCGGGTATGTCGGCTTCGACCAGGGCGGCCTGCTCACCGACGGGATCAACAAGACGCCGCATTGCGTGCTGTTGCTCGACGAAATCGAAAAAGCGCATCCGGACCTGTTCAACATCCTGCTCCAGGTGATGGATCACGCGACGCTGACGGACAACAACGGGCGCAAAGCGGATTTTCGCAACGTGATCCTCGTGATGACCACGAACGCGGGTGCGCAGGAGTTGTCGCGCGCGATGATCGGTTTCCATGGCGGGCTTGGCCAGGGAAATCCCAAGAGCGTGCTCGAGCGGATGTTCGCGCCGGAGTTTCGCAACCGCCTTTCCGCGACGATCGAATTTGCCCCGCTTAGTCCACCGGTCATGGAGCGGGTGGTTGACAAGTTCATCGCCGAATTGCAGGAGCGCCTCGACAAGCAGAAGGTCACGCTCTCGGTGGCGGCGCCGGCCAAAAAATGGCTCGCGGAACACGGCCACGATCCGCGCTTCGGCGCGCGCCCGCTCGGGCGACTTATCGAAAACGAAATCGCGCGCGTGCTCGCGGACGAAGTGTTGTTCGGCCGGCTCACCAAAGGCGGCAAGGCGACTGTGGACCTCGACAGCGACAAGCTCGCGTTTTCGTACGAGCCGAATCCGGCCCGTCAGCCCGCGCCGGTCGCTTAGTTCGCCATTCGCTCAGAAGGTCCGCTGCGAAAGCACAGCGCGCTGCATCAGCCTGGAACTCGGAGATGGCAGCGCAGCGGGCTGCATCAGCCTGGACTTCGGAGATGGCTCTACCGATGCATGCACGCTGCCAGCGTGATCGCGCGGCCTTTTGGCGATGGCAATTTGGTCGAGGGGCTGAAAGTTCCCATTGAGCACCTGATATACATGAAATTCCGGCGGGTGCTTGATCTGATTCTTGTCAACCTCGAACTTGGTTCCGTGCTCGTCAAACTCGCATTTCGTTTCACCGAGGTCATACGTGGTGTTAAGGAACTGCATCTTTGTTATAAGGGCGTTCCGCGCGTCTGCGACCCTGCGGATTCCGAGGAATCTCTTCAGTTTATAGAGGCTCCCGCCTCGTTGTTCGGCGAAGTCCTTGGAATCCGCGGCCGCGAGGAGCTGCTTCACCACCTGAAAGGTGTCACGACCCAGGTCCCCCATCCCTCTGTCCGACTGATTCCACTTCGGCAAAGGATAAGTGAGATAAACACGCGTTTTCCCCACTTCCGCGCCGCCTCGAGTGATTGGCCGTTGGTCTATGTCCGCGCCACCTTGAGTGATTAACCGTTGGTCCATGCTGGTTTCATTCAGGATCACACTCGGAGCGCGGTAATGCTTACCATCTGGTTGAGCCCTCTTTGAGATCGCGTTGAGCTGTCGAATAAGAATCAGCGCATGCGACCAATTCCCTGTGAAAAATACCCAGTTAACACCGAGACGGGGAAGCGCATCGAGCGGAAGAAGGGTATAACTGCTTGACCAGAGAAAGACTCGCCCCGCCTCTTCGACAAAGAGTGTTGCCAGAAAGTGCGAATATGTCGGGTTTTCAGAAAGAGCATCCTCGGCGACCCAGAACACGGGTTCACCACCCTCGCGCTTCGGAGAGTCGGCCGCCGCCTTCGCTTTCGGAAAGTCGGCCGCCGCCTCCACTTTCGGAAAGTCGGCCGCCGCCTTCACTTGCTGATCGTCCGTCGGCAGCATTCGCAAGACAGGATAGTAGTCTTCCGTCAGCTTAGGCGGCAGCAAGCTAGGATTCGTCGCAGTTAGAATTGCCGGAATCGGCGTTGGCTGTTGCAAATATTCTGGCAATACCTCCTTGGTCCGTGTGCTCGAAAGATTAAGCACAACCAGCAGAGTGTCACTGCTGCGAGCGATGCCGGAAGACAAGCTCTGCGCGTTGGGCGCAGGTGACTCAGTTGTTGGCGCCTCGAGTTCGCGCTGGACCTGCAGACGGACCCCGCGAAAAGTGAAGGGAAGCGTCCCGTCCGGCGTCGGGTTTGCCTCTTTGAAGAATCCGTCCCAGAACTTCTGCGAGTAGTCCGGTTGGTCCTTCCCTTCTGGCGGAGTGGAAAGCACGATTATCTTGTACACCTCCGGTCCCTCCCGAAAGGCGACCACCCAGGCACCAAGCGGTATCAGCACTATAGCCACCACAATAGCTGCCGGCATGGGTTTTAGCAGGTATTCTTTTACCTCGGCAGGTAATTTGGCCAGCCATGAGATTAGCCTTTTCACCATTGGATCTCCCCAAAAATTCAAGATTGGAAATAGATAGGACAGATTCGCTAAGATGCACTACCACAGTGCCACGCAGAGAGGAAACGGTGACTCCCGGTGAACGGACTACGAGGTCTTTTAGCCGGTGCCAGTGGCTTTCGCCGCTCGGCGATTAGCGGACGAAGTGTTGTTCGGCCGGCTCACCAGATTCCTTGGCATAGCGGTCGCATCAATTGATTCTTCAGCCTAATTCATTATAGCCAGTCCTGCCTCAGTGAGGCGCTGTTCGAGAACTGGTATACGATCGTGACCCCAAAACGGCTCGCCGTCGAAGAAGAACAGCGGCACGCCGAACACGTGGTCGGCGGCCGCCTGGTCCTGAGCGCGCTGATAGGCGACTGCGCCCTCGCCCGAAAGATATTTGCGATACTCATCGGCTGACATGCCGAGACTTGCGATTACGCCCGCGACCGCATCGGGCCGATCCACTTCGAGTTCGCGCCGGAAAAACAGCTCGTACACTCT
>JBGPNU010000119.1:0-9337 GCA_041487675.1 Binatus sp. (SeqCode) | reverse complement strand
TAGGCCGCCGCGCACAGCGCTCTCAGGGTGTTCCCAGAGGCGTGATCTCGCAACAAATGATGCTGTCCGGTCGCCGAGGTGCGCAAGATCACGGCAGTCATGGCCGCATCCAGGTGCCGATCGCCGACATCCGCTTCCAACCAATCCGTTATTCCGGTTACGTGAACGCCCTCGATCATGACGTTCTGCGGATGGTAGTCCAGGTGCAAAATTGAATCGGGGCCGGAGCGAAATCGCGCCGCATTGATGCTCACCCACTCCAGTGCGGGTTTGAGCGCCGGCAGCGGCGTATCCTCGATTCGCTCCGCGATCGTTGCGAGCATTCGGTCCAGGAGCGGAGGTGATTTTTTTCCATCGTTTCCGTCACCGCCCCCGAGTTCGCCGTCGCCCGAGAGGATTTGGGCGTCAAGCCTGTGGAGCGCCGCGTGGACCCTTGCGAATGGAACGAAGCCCATAGCGAAGACCGCCACCGCCCTTGGGATAGTATCGAACGCGAACAGTGGCCGGCCCTTCAGGCGCTCCATGATCATGAACGGTGTTCCGAGCGGCTCCTGATCGGTCTCGAACAGGTAGGGATGCGGTACCGGATAACCAGCGTCCTTTAGCCGACGCATGGTCCAGGTCTCGCGCGCGCATTTCTCCGCCGCCATACCAGTCCGGTAGATCTTCAAGACCAGAGGTTGGCCGGCAGGAAGGTCTGCACGCCTGCAAGGAGACGCAACCGCAAATTCGAAGACATCTGTTTGCCAGCCGCTTGCCAGCCTATGGAAGAGCGAGATCTTGGCGCCCAGGTATGAGCCCAGTTGTTGCTCGACACGTGAGTCCACGGCGATCTGAGACTCACCACAGGGTGGTATGGATTCCGAGAGGCCGGGCCTTCCTTTTCGCATCCGACTCGCGATCCTGGCAACGCAGCATCGCTCTCGCTGAAGCGCTGACGATACCGGCGCTGAGCGCAGATTGTAAGGGGTTTCCCATTTCTTCGTCAGGCGGCCCTGCCGTCCAACCAGCCCCCGGATCCAAAGATGCGAAACCCAAACTCAAGTTTCGCGCTTCCTGTCGGGAAGATGCGCGCTGCGCGCTGTTAGAAGTTCTAACAGGCCCCTTCGGCTTTGCTCAGGGTAAACTCCGCCCCCCATCTTTACCCAACGGGAAGCCCGAAACCTGCGTGAGGTTTCGGTATCCGACTCCGGCTCCTTACCCCGGTGCAGGGGCTGGCCCCTGCTGGCGCGCCCGGAGGGATTCGAACCCCCAACCCTCAGATCCGAAGGCCCGAATAATACAATCCGCCCGCGTCGCGGGGAACCGTGGCCGTCGAAGCGACAAATGGTCCTCGGACCGGCGAACGAGGGCAGCAACCGGCGACAAGGGCGGAGGGGCGTCAATATGGAAGTCTTTTGTATTTGTCAATTGGTGGGTGTGGTGGGTCCCTTTTCGAAAAACTACACGCCGCTGCGCAATGACGGATGAGATCAAATTACCGTCGAAGCTGCGCTCCAAATTTGCTCGTAAGTTGGACGCATCAAAGGCTCGTCGTGCTCCACGATATATGTTGGCTTCTTTCTCGCCGCATCCTTGAGGGACTGCCCCGACAGCCACACGCGGTTGTCAGCGAACAGAACACGATCATGGATGGAAGTACTGCTGCGGAAATCGAGGTTCCCACCAGTCGCATACTTCTGAGCTAAGTTCTTAACATCTGCGGGTATGCTTGCGCTCAGAAGACGGAAGGATACGGTGCGCGGAATGGCACCAGCATAAACGTTGAAAATCTCTACGCTCAGATATGGGTCAATGATGAAAATCTCTTTCTGAGCGAGCTTCAGGCAGGCAGTCACGTCGCGATAAAATTCGTATTCTTCTCCGGGTTGGTACACTCCCTTAATTCCGTCGGCCTCACCGCTGAAAAGTTCCAACTGCCCGATGCAGCCTACAACGACCGACAACCGTTCTTTTAGAATTTCCGCCCGAAGTTCCTCCTGTCCGGCAGGAGAATCGACTTTCGGTGTCCGGTAGAAATCTACCTGTTCGAAATCACACAAGTTCGCCGAATCCGATCCGAAAGCCTTGATCATCGTCTCGCGACCCGTGCTGGCCCATGCTTGCGCCTCGCTCGTTTCCAAAGGGCGCTTCGAAAGCAGCGCACTTCCCCTCTCTTGCAGAGTCCGCAGGACGCGGAGTGCCTGCTTAGAATCGAGCGACGCTGGTGTTATTGGTTTTGTCTGACTCTTCGCCATTTTTCCTCGCGCTCATTGCATGAACGCTAACAACCGTTCCTGCATGGCGGCTTCGGTTGGGTGTTCCCGCCCCGATGATTGGTAAGCCGACAGGCGAGACACCGCGCTCAGCCAGCGCCCTCCTCAGAGCTTCGCCTTGTGGTAACTTTTCCGTACTCGTGCGCCGTTCCCCGTGGATCTCAAGATTCTACGCCGCACGGGGAATCGACAGAACAGGATCGATGCTGTTAATCGACAGGCGACTCCTTCGGGGCCCGGTCCCTCTGCCAGCACTCTTCTTACGTCGCCCCCGCGCTCGACGGCCTTGGATGGGCGTCGTCATGTCAGGACGATACGTCCGTGAAGCCGCAGACCCCGCCGTCGCGGGCAGTCCGGGGACGGTGGATACATCCGCGAGCCTGTGGGACACATCCGCGCTCAGCGCGGTGGTGGGTTCGGTGGTGGGTCCGTCGAGATCAAAGTTTAAAACGGCTTCCCGAAACCTCGCGCAGGTTTCGGACTTCCCGTCCCGTCCGGATGCGCGCTCCGCGCTGTCAGAAGTTCGAACAGGATCCTTCGACCTCGCTCAGGATAAACTCCGCCCGCGTTCTCCTTACCCCGGTGCAGGGGCTGGCCCCTGCTGGCGCGCCCGGAGGGATTCGAACCCCCAACCCTCAGATCCGAAGTCTGATGCTCTATCCAATTGAGCTACGGGCGCGTTTGCCCTGAAATTAGCAGATCGAGCGCCGTCGTAAACTGGTCAGGTGACGGCCATTCGCGTCAGTCCCGCCGCTCTGCGGTGCGACTCTGTTGCGCGCAATGGGTGGTTGACTCGTTCGTCGCGGCAATCGAGAATGTGACTGACCGGTCAGTATATGAAAAATACATCTCAAAATTCTCTCAAAACAAATAATGGCCATCGCGCCCCGATGCGCGCCGAGCAGCCCCCCAAGCGTGAGCGTATCCTAGCCGCAGCTCTGAAACTTTTCGCGCACGAACCCTACCAGGCCGTCACGATGGATCGTGTCGCGGGAGCGGCCGGAGTCGCCAAAGGCACGCTCTATCTTTACTTTCTGTCCAAGGATGCGCTTTACCTTGGAATCCTGAGCGACGGTCTCGACCACGCATATCGCACCTATCAAAGCAGCGCTGATCCAAAGCTGCCGGTGGTCGAGCGGATGCGCCGTTCGATCGCGGTCACGGTGGAGTTTTACGATCAGCGGCGCGATTTTCTTCAGTTCTTCGCAACCGAGGAGCCGCGGCTGGCCGAGGCGCGCAATCGGATTATCGAGGGATCGCGCGAGCGCGGGTTCAATTTTTTCGCGTCGCTGATCGAAGAAGGGATTCGCACCGGAGTATTCGCGCCCGTCGATCCGCGGCTGGCAACATTTGCGATCCAGGGATCGATTCGATCGCTCCTGCTCTACTACGGTTCGAGCCGCCCGGTCTCGGAGCTCAGCCGGGAACTCGGGAACCTGATGCTCAAGTCGCTTGGCGCAAATCCTGCGCACTATTTCAAGCCGGTGCATCCGCAATGACGCGAACCCTAATCCTCCGCGTGATCCGGTTCGCGATCCTCGCCGGCATCATCGCCGGCTGCTACTTCTTCGGACGAATCTATCTGTGGCCGCCGGAGGATCGCTCGAGGATTCAGGTGGTCGGGATGATCGAGTCGCCGGAAGTTAACATCACCAGCCGAATCGCGGGCCGAATCAAAGCGCTCAGCCTGCTCGAAGGCGACCGGGTGAGGAAGGGCCAGGTGGTATGCCTGATCGAGGACACCGATCTGCGAAATCAGCTCGCCAAGTCGAAGGCCGATCTCGCGCATGCGGAGGCCGATCTCGCGCAAGCGCGGCGCGATCTCGCCCGCTACAACCAGTTAGCACGCGAAAACGTGATCGCGACCAAAGTCCGCGATGACGCTCTTACCCTCGTCCAGCAGGACCAGGCGAGCGTGCTTAGCGCCGAAGCCAACGTGAAATTGTATGCGGACCAGCTCGTCGATACGGCGATCAAAGCTCCGGTAGATGGCGTCGTCGTCTCCAAAGCTCTGGAAGTCGGCGAATGGGTCACGCCGGGCGTGCCGATTCTAACCGTTGACGATCTCTCGACGATTTGGGCGCGGGTTGACGTCGAGGAAACCGACCTCGGCTCGCTCTACATCGGCAAGTCAGCGCAAGTCGAATTGCCGACCACTCCGCCGCAGACGTTCACCGGCCGTATCATGGCGATAGGACAAGAGGGCCAGTTTGCCACCGAGCGCGACGTGCGCCGCGGTCGCCAGGATATTCGCACGTTCTACGTGAAGGTGCAGGTTCTGCAGGCAGAGGGCCAGCTCAAGCCCGGGATGACCGCGCAAGTCACTTTTCCGAGGAATGATGGAACCCGAGTCACCAGCAATACAGACCAAAGACCTGACTAAGCGCTTCGGCACTTTCACCGCGGTGGACAAGGTCAGTTTCGAGGTCCGCCGCGGCGAGGTCTTCGGACTGCTCGGCCCCAACGGCGCGGGCAAGACGACGATCGTCAGGATGCTGACGACGCTGATCGCGCCGACCGAGGGGCATGCATACGTCATGGGCTTCGACGTCGCGCGCTATCCGCGCCGGGTGCGCGAAAATATCGGCGTCATTCCGCAGGCGCTGACCTCGGATCTCGATCTCACCGGATGGGAGAATGTCGATATCTACGGCGAGTTCTTCGGTCTGTCACGCCGCGAGCGCCGCGAGCGCGGGAATCGGCTGCTCAAGATGGTGGGACTCAGCGAACGCGCTCACGATCTGGTCGCGACCTATTCGGGCGGCATGCGCCGGCGACTCGAGATCGCGCGCGGGCTGATCCACTCGCCGGAGGTGCTGTTCCTCGACGAGCCGACCCTCGGGCTCGACCCGCAGAGCCGCCGCGCGGTCTGGGACCTGCTCGAAACGCTGCGCAAGGAAAGCGAGATCACGATCTCGCTGACCACGCATTACATGGAGGAAGCGGAGTCGCTGTGCGATCGGATCGCTATCGTCGATGCCGGCAAAATAATCGCGCTCGACACGCCGGTCGGTCTCAAGTCGATGGTGCCGGGATCGGACCGGATCGACCTGGTGGTCGAAAAGGATCCGGATGCGATCGCTCTGATGCTGCGCCCGATGCCGTATTTGCGCGCAGTGAGCCGCGACGGCGGCAACCGGCTGCAACTGTCCTCCAACGACGGCGCGCACGCGATTCCGAAAATTCTCGACGCCGTCGAAGCGGCCGGCGACCGGGTAACCTCGATCACGGTTCAGAAACTCTCGCTCGAAGACGTCTTCATCCACTTCACCGGCCGCACGCTGCGCGATGAGCCGGCCAAAAAAGTCAGCCTGCTGGTGGGCGCCGGGATGCCCCAGCATCGCTAAAGGCCGATCGCACGATGTTCGGACTCAAGTTCCTCGCAATCATGCGGCGCGATCTGAAAAAGCTCATGCGCAATCCGATCACGCTGGTCTCGGTCATCCTGATGCCGATCGTTTACCTGGTCATTATCGGCAATTCATTTCAGGGCCAGCTAAGGCATCTGCCGATCGTCGTAGTCGAGCAGGATCACGGACTGTACGCGCGCCGGCTCGTCGAACAATTGCTCGCGTTGCAGGCCGGGCCGAAGACGATCGACGTTACCTTCGAGAGCGACCCGGGCTATGCGATCGATCAAGTCCGCGAGGGGCGCTTCAAGGGCGCGGTCGTCATTCCACCCGACTTCAGCCATGACGTCGCCGAAGGCCGGATCGGACAGATAGGACTATTCACCGACAACGTTGACGCGATCAGTTCGGGCACGATCGAGGGCGCGCTCGAGCAGGCCGCGGCAACCGTGAGGGTGACCTTCGTCACCGCGCGCGAACCAAAACTCAACGGCATCTCACTCAGGCCGAGCTGGTTGTTCCCCTATGTGGACTACGATCGTTCGCTGATCCCCGGGGTCATCGTGATGGCGATCTTCATGGGCTCGTTGATGTCGGGCGTGTTCAACTGGGTGATGGATAAATTCCTCGGGGTGACGGAGTGCTACCTGGTAACACCACTCTCGCGCTGGGACATCGCGGGCGGAGTGCTCGCCAGCGGCGTGAGCGTGACGAGTGTGGCCGGCGTGCTGGTGCTGTTCTTAGGCTTGCTGATCACGCGCGGCCGAATCGAGGGCGGACTGCCCGCGCTGCTGACGCTGATTGGGATCATCGTGGTGAGCGCGACGGGTCTGCTCGCGATGACGTTTGCGATACTCGGACGCGCGGGCCATCCGCGGCTGGTCGGCACGTTCTCGGGATTCCTGAATGTGATTTTATTTTTTCCGAGCGGCGCGATTTATCCGGTCGAGAGTTTTCCGCCCTGGCTGCGCGCCTTCGCACACTTCAATCCCGAAACGCATTCGGTGAGCGCGATCAAACAGATTCTCTTCAAAGGCGCCGACTTCGCCGCGGTCAGCGGCGATATCATGTTTCTGCTCGTGTTCATGGTCCTAATGCTCGTGCTCGCGAGCGTCTCCTTCAAGCGCACGCTGTAACTCCGGCCCTGTAGGAGAAGATGCGAAACCCAAACTCAAGTTTCGCGCTTCCTGTTCGCACCGAATGCGGGCACTTTCTCCTTACCCCGGGTGCAGGGGCTGGCCCCTGCAGACCTGCGTGAGGTTTCAGGAATTCTGGCTCCTCGCGCCCTCCTTCGCTGCAGGCGGCATCGCAAATTACGGCTAATTTTTCCAAAATCATCGAATTTGCTGGGGTTCAGACGCGAATGTTTCACGTGAAACGTTCTTTAGTTCAGGGGAAAGAAATACGAATTATGGCTTCTTTCCTGAGGGCACATTCCTCGTGTCCTTGCTTGCGTGAGGCAGGTAGGCGGATCGCGGTATCGATTCCCTTTCGGCAGTATCGACCACCATCTTCCAGGTGGTCGTAGGCGTCTTCGGCGGGTAGCTTATGATCGTCTCACCGGTGACGGGTGAGTAGGCCCCAAGGGCCGGAGCCGCAGCGCCGCCCGTTTCCTTGACGATCCTGTAAGTGCCTGTAACCTGCCCCGCCGTCGGAGAGGCTATCGGATCGTCTGCGTTCCAGATTCCGAAAGCGAATTCAAGCTTGTCGTCGCCAAATGAGTTACGGGCGGGATACCAAACGGTTTCTCGCGGCCCCAACTTTCCTTTGTACCACTTGTCCGGTGATTCGATTTCCACCGGACGCAATTCACCGCCGTCGAGAGCAAATATCTGGTCGCTGTGGCTCCTATATCCGTCCATCGGAACGTCGACCAACAGCACGCCCGGTAAGCCGGGTACCTGCCCCTTCGGGAAGAAGACATTGGGCGTTTCGAAATGCACCTCGGCGAAATCCGGACCTTCGGGCTCGATGACTTTTGCCTGCTGGTACTGGTCATCGCCGACCTTTTTCCAGAACACCAGACGCTCAGGGCGGTCTTTCCCGCTATGAAGCGTGATTAGGAATTCGGCCTGCTGCGCAAAGCCGCCCCTGGGGTAAATGGGAAGAAGATATGCGAGCGTGAGCGGGTACTTGTGATCCGCGTCGGCCGGAATCGTAGCGCTAAGCTTATCCTTGCTGTATCGGTGAGTGTCCGGCTTCGACTGCTGCGCATTGAGCTTTTCCTCGCGGTTCTGCTCGGCAAGAGCCGCATCCTCGGCTGCGCCTCCGACATCCTGGAGCGCGGTCGCGGCCGCCGATCTTACGTCGAGGCTCACGTCCTTCAGGGCGAGCATCAATGCTTGCACCGCCTCGGGCGAAAGCGGCTTCATCTGCGCGAGCGCCTTAACCGCGTCTTCTCGTACGTTGCTGTCGGAGCTTTTCAACGGAGTGGTCAGCGCGGGTACGGCTGAAGGTCCCAACTTCGTGAGCGCATCTATTGCCCAGAATTGTTTTTGGCCGAGAGTTCCAATCAGTGCCGGCAGTGCCTGAGGGCAAGCCGGCCGTAGTCTTGCCATGGCGCAGATAGCAGCGGTGCGCACGTCTCCGTTCTTATCATCCGCCAGCGCCTGCGCCAGCGGTGTACAGGCCGCACCTCCGGCGCTTGAGGCGACTGCGTACGCAGCTTCCACGCGCACAAGCGGAACCGGGTTGCTAGTCAGCACCCGCTCCAAAGTCGGGAAGGCATCTTTTGCGCCGCTCCCCATGCTTTGCAGCGCCAGAAATGAAGTATTGCTCAGCGGGGAGTCTTTGCCCTCCAAAAGCTGCACAAGGATTGGCACGGATCGGTTGTCAGTCGGTGCAACCCAGGCGAGTGCGATAGCCGCTTGGTTGCGCACGTTCGAGTCTGGATCGTTTAGGGCGTCAGCTAGCGCAGGTGCGGCAGGGGCGAGGTCCGCCGGGTCGGCGAGCACTATGCCTAAGGACGGAGTACCCTTAAGCAGCCGGGAGAGAGTCGCCATCTCCCGAAGAGCCTCGGCAGCGCCGGCGCGGACACGCGGGTCGTCGTCCTTGAGTGACTCGCGAAGCAAGGGCAAAACAGGCGGACCAATTTCGGACAACTTCTGCGCCGCGGCGTGCGGGCTCGAGCCTGTGAAGGCGCCAATCAGAATCGGCCACACCGTCGGATCGTGCAGCCCGATGCGACCCAATGCCTCAACCGCCCTCGTGCTAGTCAGTGGATTTTGGCTTTTGGTCAGGGCGGTTATCGCAGGAATCGCCGGCGTTCCTGCCGTGCTCAGGGCCCGGAACGCGAATAACTGGAAACCGTCGCCTGGTTCCGCGCTCTGTACCGCCTCCTCGGCTTCCACTGCGTCTGCCAGAGCCTCGATCGCCTCGGGCGGCAGGGGCTGGACTCTCTCGAGCTCGACGGCCGCATCACTGCGGTGCCTCAAATCGGGGCTTTTGAGCTCCTGTATCAGCCGAGAGACGTTCGGCGACAGATGCGAAGCACATCCCGTACCGACCATGACCGCGGCAGAGATTAACAACGCGGCGAAGATGCGTCGTGGTGTGATCTGGCTTCGGGTGATCGCGATTTTTCTCACGCCGGTCTCAACGCAGCCAGTGTACTGTCCCGGAACCGAGCAGGCCACAACACCTCTAGCTTGAACAATCTATCGGCCGAATGGAAAAAGATCCGGGGTCCCTCGACTACGGCAGCCTTCGCTCGGGATGACGGAAAGTTAGCAG
>JBGPNU010000118.1:0-9339 GCA_041487675.1 Binatus sp. (SeqCode) | reverse complement strand
CGGCGCATTCCGCGACGATGCAGGCATGTCCGACGAAATGTATTTTCATGAGTTACTCTCCGGCAGACCGCTCAGGTCCGGCGTAGGAGCTTCGGCGGTATTTCATAGGGCACGCCTTACTTATTGTAACCTAAGAGGTCAGATAAGGCAATTTAGTATAGCTCAATACATTAAAAGTCATATAATGTACTGACCAAATCTCAACTCACGTTAATTTAATTTGATTTTTATTGCTTGTTTTAGCTTCTAAAATTTGTTAGGTTGAAAATTGAGCCATTTATAAGATGAATCCGGAAGATGTCAGGTCAGTTGGCCGATAACGTCTGTATCCGACGGGAAAGAAGAGAGAGGCGGGTGGTGAATGATCGCTCTCTCAAGCGCCCTTGGGGGGTTTAACTCTCGTGAAAGTCACCCTGGTTTCGCATGCGTCGGTAATAATCGAGTCGCACGGCCTTCGAATCTGGACCGACCCATGGCTCGCGGGGAAGGTCTTCAATGAATCGTGGTCCTTGTTCCCGCCAGCCGCATTCGACCCGGCGATTCTCGATGGAATCGACTATCTGTGGATTTCGCACATTCATCCCGATCACTTTCACATTCCGAGTCTGAATTCGCTCGCGCCCGAATTCAAACGGCGGGTCAAGGTCTTGTTCCAGGACAATCATGCCGATCGGGTTTTCGAAGTACTGGAAAAGTGTGGATACAAGAACTTCCAGGTGCTGCGGAATCGCAAGCAGACAGCGCTCGGCGGCCAGACGGCAGTGTACTGCTACAGCGCCGGGACGCTCGATTCCTGCCTTGGCGTGATCGAGCCGGAAGGGTGCTTGTTCAACGTCAATGACTCGCGGCTGAACGCGACCGATTGTCGCCGGGTGAAGTCGGACGTTGGGCGGATAGACACGGTGCTAAGTCAGTTCTCGCTCGCGGTCTATAACGGGTTTCAACCGCGCGAATCTCATCTGCGGCGCGGAGCGGCGGCGGTGCTGGAGAAAATTTTCGGCAATCACGCGGACCTCGGTGCGAAGGTCACCATTCCATTTGCGAGCCTGATGCGTTTTTCGCTGGTGGACAATCGCTACATGAACGCATTTGCCAACCGCCCGCGCGACGTGTGGGAATTTGCGCAGCGGCGCGGTCTCGGAGTGGCGATCCTGTTCCCGGGCGACACCTACGATTCGTCCGCGAGCTGCGACTCGGCGCCGGCGCTCAAAAAGTACGACGCGGCTTATGAGACGATCGATCAATTTCCCTACGACACGCCGGCGGCCGTTCCGCTACGGCCGATAGAGGAAGCATTCCACGAGATGGTGCGCCATCTGCATGAAAAATATCCCGGACCGATACTGCGGATGCTGCGCGCGGTGGTGGTGAAACTGCCCGACCTCGACCAGACCGTGGCGTTTTCGATTCCGACCGACTCGTTCAGCGAAGTCGAATCGTCCGAGCCCCCCGACCTCATAATGTGTTCGCAGGCGCTGCACTTTTGTTTCTTCAGACCCTACGGACTGCAGACGCTGTCGAGCTCGGCGCAGCATACGGTGGTGCGAAACAGGGTGAACTGGCGGATCCATCGGGCGCTGTTCGCGCTGAACAATGCGCACGCGTACGGCCGCCTCAAGTATCTGCTCAGCAGCGACACCAGGAGTTTTTTCGCGAGAAGGATCCGGGCCGTGGTCCGCTATACCGATCTCACGCGCGCCCGAGTCGGATTTCCTGACGGCTACCGGCCAAAGCGTAGTGCCGACCAAATATTAGGTCCCTTGGATGGACCTGGGCGAAGAGATGGATAGATATATTGCGATAACTCCAGCCCGCGACGAGGAGCAATTCCTTCCCGGGCTGATTAGCAGCATGGCGGCGCAAACGCGCCTGCCGCAACGCTGGATCGTCATCGATGACGGCTCGGCCGATGGCACCGCGCAAATCCTCGACGAGGCTGCGCGGCAACATCGCTGGATCGAGCCGATACACCTCGCGCGAAATCGTCCCCGGGAAGCGGGCGGCGAATCGGTGATTATGCAATTCCTTCCGCGCGAGGCCTGGCAGGGCGTGGACTTCATCTTCCGGCTCGATGCCGACTTGAGTTTCGAGCCGGACATCGTCGAGCTGATGCTGAAGGAATTCGCCGCGAATCCCAAGCTTGGAATCGCGGGCGCGACGCTGTACGAGCCGCTCAACGATCGCTGGCGTGAAGTGCCCGAGTTTAATTCGTTTCACACCCGCGGCGCCACCAAGATGTACTCATCGGCGTGCTTCGCCGCGATCGAGCCGCTCGAAGGCTGTCAGGGCTGGGACACGATCGACGAGATGCGCGCGTTGATGCGCGGATTCAAAACCCAGAGCTTCCGCCACATCCGCGCTTACCATCACCGGCCTCAAGGCGAGGCGGCCGGCGCCTGGCGAGGCTACTTCGGCAAGGGCCAGACTGCTTACTACATCGGCTATTCGCCGATTTTTCTGCTCGCGCGAGCCGCGCGGCTGGCGGTTACCCGGCCCGTGTCGGCACTCTGCATGACGGCCGGATATTTCGAAAGTCAACTGAAGCGGCGTCCGGCCGTCAACGATACTGAGCTCATCAGTTTCATACGCCGCCAGCAGGTTCGCCGTTTGTTAATGCTCGATTCAGTCTGGCGCTGACCGCGCGCCGCAGATCTCCTGAACGCGCGAACCCGTCAACTCGAATCGCCTTCTTTACGCTCGACCAGGTTGCAGGAATAGGTTTTTATCACCAACCAGACTTGGCCGCCCGCGATCAAACGCAAATCGTCAAGTGCGCCGGGGGTCAGATGGACCTCGAAGCTCGCTCCTGATTCGACAATCAGGATGACGGTAACGCCTTCGCGGCGGATCGATTCCACTCGGCCCTGAAAAGCGTTGCGAGCGCTGAGCCCATGCGGGCGCTCCGCGGCGACAATGATATCGCCGGCGCGAATCGCGACGCGCACTCTTGATCCCGTTTCGGCGCGGCCGAGCGGCACTTCCAGTTCCGTGGCGCCGCCGTCCAACTGACACAGCATCGTCCCCCGCGACTGCGCAATTGATCTCACGGTGGCGTCGAACACATTTTCGAATCCGACCACCTGCGCGATCGTCTCGTGGCGCGGCGATTTGAGCACATCGTTGGGCATTCCATCGGCAAGGATCCGGCCGGCTTCGATCACCACGACGCGCTCTCCGAGTGTGAACGCTTCCGCGGGAGAGTGGGTTACGTAGAGAATCGGAATTTCGTGGGCCGCATTCCAATTCCGCAGGTCGTCCAGAATCTTCGACTTGGTCGCGACGTCCAGCGCCATCAGCGGCTCGTCGAGAAGAAGCAGCGCGGGACTGGTCACCAACGCGCGGGCTAATGCGGTGCGCTGGCGTTCGCCGCCTGAAATCTCACCCGGCTTTCGGCGGATCAAATGCGCGATACGAAACGACTCGAGCAGCGTCATCATCCGCTCCCGGCGCTCGCCGGCGGGCAAGTTCACGATCCCGTATTCGACGTTTTGTTCGACCGTGAGATGCGGGAAGAGCGCGAGATTCTGAAACACGTATCCGAGTTGACGGCGATGCGCCGGCATGTCGATCTTCGATCTCGAATCGAACAACACGCGCGCATTCAGAACAATCCGGCCGGCGTCGGGCCGCTCGAACCCCGCGATGCAATTCAGCAGGGTCGTCTTTCCTCCGCCGGACGGTCCGAGCAGCATCGTAAATCTTGGGCCCGCATCGAATTCCGTATCCAGCGCGAAACTTTTCGAGAGCCGGCGCACTATCCGCACCGATAGATGGCGAACCGACAGGTGCGCGTCGCCGCTTTGCTCGACTGCCATCGTTCAAACCGGAATCAAATGTATCTTAACGCGCGCTAGCGATGCAGCGGCCAGACCGCCCAGACGCGGCGATTCAGCGCATAAGTGATCGAAAGCGTGACGAAGGAAAACGCCATCAGCACCAGCGCCATGCGGCCCGCGCCGGCGTAGTCGAGCGCCTGCACGTGATCGTAAATCGCGATCGACACGGTTCTTGTCACGCCGGGTATATTCCCACCCACCATCAGGACGACGCCGAACTCGCCGAGCGTATGCGCGAAACTGAGCACGATCCCGGTAACGACACCGCCGACCGACAAGGGCAGAACGATTCGGAAGAAGGTGCGGATCCGCGACGCTCCGAGGATCGACGACGCGTTGATCAGGTTACGATCCACCTGCGAAAACGCGGCCGTCATCGGCTGCACCGCAAATGGCAGGCTGTAGATCACGGAGGCGATCGCAAGCCCTTCGAATGTGAACGGCAATCCGTGGCCGGATAATGACTGGTACCATCGCCCGAGCGGGCTATTCGAACCCATCGCAACCAGCACATAAAAACCGAGCACGGTTGGCGGAAGCACCAGCGGAAGTGCGACGATTGATTCGACGAAGAACTTCCATCGCCAGCGGGAGAAGCTGAGCCACGACGCAATCGGCATTCCAAGTACAAGTAGAATCGCGCACACGACAATCGCGAGTCGAACCGTCAGGAAAATAGCGCCCCAGTCCATCATATTAAGTTCCGTATTCCTTTCCGCATTCAGTTCGGTGCGGGCGGCCTTTGGCGCCCGATCGCGACGTCTTTCGGAACCGAGAATCCGTATCGCTCCATCACCCGGGCGATTTTGGCTTCCTTCAGAAAGTTCAGAAACTGCGTGGCCAGCGCCTTGTCGTGAGATGACTTCAGGATAACGCTGGCCTGGATGATCGGCGGATAATCCGCCGAAGGAATCTCGACGTATCGACCCGTGCTCTTCATCGCCGGCGCGAGCGCAAGAGACAACGCCACGATGCCCGCATCCGCGTTTCCAGATTGAACGAACTGCGCGGTCTGCGAGATGTCCTCGCCGAGCACAAGTTTGTGCTCGATCTGGCCGTAAACCGCCGCGTGCTTCATCGCGGCGACCGCGGCGCGCCCATAGGGCGCGTGCCGGGGATTAGCAATCGCGATTTTGCGGATATTAGGATCGAGCAGTGCCGCAAGGCCCCTCCCCAGATCGAGTTTCGATGCGCTCGGCACCCACATCACGATCCGGCCGATGGCGTATTGGTAGATAGTGCCCGGTTCGGCCAATCCCGCAGCCTCGAGCTTGCGCGGATACTCGATGTCTGCGGAGAAGAACAGGTCGAATGGTGCGCCGTTGCTGATCTGCGAGAAAAAATTTCCGGACGAACCATAAGAAAGGTTGAGCGAGTTTCCGGTTTGGGTTTGAAATCGAGCCGCGATGTCCTGAAATGCAAAGGTCAGATCTGACGCCGCGGCGACCGTAATCTCCCCGGCGCTGAGCTGCGCGGGTGTCAACAAGCAGAGACAGACCAAAAGGGCGCCCACAGTTCTCATAAATCATGACGCTATGATACTTGTCATTGCGCCTGAATAATGGCACGACTCGGCACAAGCTTGTAGAGGCGAAAGGCTGCATGGTCGCGGGCAGGCGTCGAGCTACCAGGGGCTGGCCCCTGCAGTCGGGATGAAATCCAGTTCACTGAAACCTCACGCAGGTTTCGGACTTCCCGTCGGGAAGAAAAATAAAGATGCGGCCTGACGGCCTGTTAGGACTTATAAATTAGGAGAGGAGAAATCCTGCCTTGGGTGCAGGGGCTGGCCCCTGCTTGATTCGCGGCGGCGGCGATCGTTAAGTAGGCAAATGGCGGCGAACAAAATCGCTATCTTCGGCGCGGGATGCTTCTGGGGCGTGGAATCTGCTTTTCGCCGGCGCGACGGGGTCGTCGATGTGACCGTCGGCTATGCGGGCGGAACCGTCGGAAAGCCGACCTATCGGATGGTCTGTTCGGGCCGTTCGGGTCACGCCGAAGTCGTGCAGGTGGAATATGATCCTTCGCGGGTGTCCTACGAGAAACTGTTGGAAGTGTTCTGGCAGATTCACGACCCGACAACTCTCAATCGGCAGGGACCTGATATCGGCACTCAATACCGCTCGGTGATTTTCTATTTCGACGAACAGGAACGAGCGGCCGCGGAGGAATCGAAACGGCGGCTGGATAAATCGGGCAAATTCCGGCGGCCGATCGTCACGCAGATTGTGCCGGCTGCCGAGTTCTACCCCGCCGAGGAATACCATCAGCGATACTACGAGCGGATGGGGATGGAGCCAAGTTGCGGAATAGGCGATGGTGGCGCGCCGCTGTCGTCGGAATCGAAATCAAAAGATTGACCAGTTTTCAACTTGCAGCGCGGTGCTGATTCCGCGCGCCGGCATCGACTCCACGATTCCCGAGTCGCTTCGAATTGAGGAACTGGTTCGAGAGAACCGATCGGGAAAGAGCCCGTCGGTCGCACTACAGCAAATCCATTGGCTCGCGCTCTTGCAGCTCGCGGTCGATCGACCGGCGCGGCTTCTGGAGACCGTAGTCTCCATTCCAGAGTGGGCGAATTTTAAGGAGGAGGCGGCTCAGTTTTCCAGGGTGCGAGGATCTTGCCTGGTTTATCTCATGTTCCGAGTAGCGGATTCCATTTGACGTCGTTGGCAGCATCCTCGCGCCCTCCCAGTGCGTTGATACCTTTCATCCCGCCCAACAGAACCGCCCCCTTCTTTGTGGTGAGCAATCAATGTGCCACTAGCGATTGATCAATAGCGCCCCGAATAAGCGACGCGCTCCCGCCATCAGTCAACAGATGGCTACAAATTGTAGAATCAGTGCAACAGTTTGTCGCTGACGCTATCTCGTTCCTGCGCTGTCATTGACGCGCATCCGCTGAATCAGTCGATTCCAACGCGTAGCGACTCCAGGACTCGAGGAAGCGCGACTAGCAGCCTTAAGATCGCTCGCGTCGATAGGCGCCTCGGCGCCGGCGTGGAGGCCACGGCCCGCGAGCGCCGGGATTTTGCCGCGCCGCCAAAATTCTGGCAACTATCAAGGCGGCCCAGATCACCGCTCAGATTAAATCGGTGCTGGCGGGCTCGGCGATTACCTTGTTTTCGATCTTGCCGATTTTCTCGATCTCGATCCGGACTACGTCGCCCGCCTTTAGCCATTTTGGCGGATTCATCGCGGCGGCCACGCCGCCCGGGGTGCCGGTGGAGATGACCGTCCCGGGCATCAGGGTGAACACGGTCGAGAGGGTTTCGACCTGCGCGTAACAATCGAAGATCAGATTGCGGGTGTTCGAATGCTGGCGCTGTTCGCCGTTCACAAAGGTGCGCAGTTCGAGCTTGTGCGGATCGCCGAGTTCGTCGGGGGTGACGATCCACGGGCCGAAAGGAGCGTGGGTGTCGAACGACTTGCCGAGCGTCATCGTCGGCGCCTTGCGCTGCCAGTCGCGGACGCTCACATCGTTGACGATCACGTATCCCGCGATTACTTCATGCGCACGATCGCGCGGCACATGGCGGCATCGCCGGCCGATGACAAATCCGAGTTCGCCTTCGTAGTCCAGCGCCGATGACACCCGCGGCAGATGGATTGGATCGTAGGGACCGGTCACGCTGCTCGATTGCTTGTTGAAGAACATCGGAAACTCGGGCCGTTTCATTTTCGTTTCATCGACGTGATCGGCGTAGTTGAGACCGATCGCGAGAAACTCGGGAGGGCGGCTGATTGGCGCCTCGAGCTTGACGCTCCCGAGCGGTATCCGATGAGCCGAATCTTTCGCGGCGCTGCGTGCGCGATCTGCGGCCTGAGATCCGGCTATCAGGAATGCGGTCATCTCGCGCGGCAGATCGGGCGCCGCGGCCGCGAGATCGACGATCGAGTTATCGACCACGACGCCAATCCTGGTAGTGCCGTCCTGGGTAAAAGTCGCAAGTTTCATTTGGCTCCGATTATTGCGCGTTGCCGATCAGGCGCCGCATCGTCTCGGGATCGAGCCCCTTGGCCGGGTCATACTTCTTGAGCTCGGCTTCGGGCACTCCGGCGTGGTAGTCGCGCGCGAGCTCGTCGGCGTTGAAGCTCACGCCGATCGGATTTTTTTGCATCGCGTCGCTCTTGAAGAATCCTTTCAACTCCTCGACCGTGTCGAAGTTGTCGATTTGCAGTTCGACCCGATTACCGTCGGGATCGCGATAATAGAGCGAGGTCGTCGGACCGTGATTGATGGTCACGACGGGGATGATTCCGGCTTGCTTGAGTCGTTCGTAAGTGAAGACCAGATCGCCGAGACTCCCGTAGGTGTACGCGAGATGATCGAGCCCCACGCTGTGGCGCGGTTTATCGGCCAGGCCCGGAACCGCGGCGATCGCGAGCCGATGATGCTCCTCGTCGTAGGTGAGAAACGCGAGCATCCCGTTGCTGTGAACGATCTCGGCCGAGAGCACTGTGATGTACCAATCGACCATCGGCTTGAACTGCTTGGTGGCGAGGACGGCATGCGCGAATTTCGCGGGCGTCACGCGCCGGGTTGCGTTCTCGTCAGTCCGTGATTGGGTTGGCATCGCGGGTATCTCCTTCGCCGGTTTCAAATTCAGCGGCTACGAAGTTGCTCCCTTCCTTATCGCAATGATTTGAGCGTTCGACAATGGTTGCGATCCAGCTCCGCTTCCGGACCTCGCCCGTTCTTTCTGTCACGTCATGCGGAAGTTGATGGCGCCCGGAGATAGAGTCCTCCACGAACCGCCCAGCGGACAAGGCACGAGCGTGGTCATTCGCTATGCGCTCCCACGCTCCGCTGTGGCGTAGCGCAGTCCTTCTCAGACTCGTGCCACTTGCCAAGGCATAAAGAGGCCTGAACTTACGAGTTTCTTAATTTCCCCGGTTTCCCAGAAGAATGCGTGGCCAGACCGAATCGGTCGCCACAATACCGAGCAACGATTGGCGAGCCTGACGTCGTACATGGTCTCATTGAAGAGAGAAGCGCTGGATTCAATGATTTGTCCACGGGCTGGCCAATCAATTGTAATCAGGTGGGCCCGAATGCTGCCGTACCAGATCCGATCATTCTCTACGATTGGTTGTGCTCTTGGGCTGACGAATGTCCTCCAATTACCCTCTCCGTATCGTATGAATCGCCGAATGTCGTTGAACGCCGAGTCAAGGACAAAGTTGCTGCCGCTGACGTACGACAAGTAGTTGAAGGCAATCTTAGCGATCGAGCGTGCGAGCAAGCCATGAACAGCAGCGGTGATCGTAACTGTGATTTCGCCGTCAGCATCCGCTGGCGGTGATGGCATCGAACCATCGATTCTGAAGCCGGGGATCCGCGCTCGAACCATGCTTACCATTTCTTCGGACCCAGACTGGCCCAAGCCTATTATTTTGAAGGTGCTTCCTCTCTCTTTGCCAACCTGCTCGTCGGGGGCTTCCGGGAATTCCTCGTCCGTGAAAAAGCGGAACTCAGTGTCAGCGGGTCGCTTAACGCCGACTT